>NZ_JBHRWI010000021.1:0-84864 GCF_042647905.1 Amycolatopsis halotolerans | reverse complement strand
GCCGTCAGCGACCCGATCTTGGTCCATCCGCGGCTTACACGGTTGTCATGACACGGCCTCCGGATCAGGTCACGGCACCGTCGGCGCGCAAGCGTTTCCGCATCACCGGTCGGCTGGGAAACGTTCTCCCCACCTCAACAAAGCCCGCCCGCGCGAACATCGCCGCCGTACCGGTGAAGACGGCTGACGGCGACGGCGCAGCCTTCAGCGCGGCGACATCGACAGGATGCCCGTCCAGCACCGATCCGCCGTGCACCCGCGCCCATTCGACCGCCGCTTCCAACAGCGCCACCCCGACGCCAGCTCCTCGCCATGCCCGACGCACCACGAAACACGTGACCCACCAAGCATCCGGGTCGTCGTCAAGCAGACTGCGCACCGCACGGTTGCCCGTCACTCCAGGCAGCAAGGTCCGAGGCTGCACCCGCGTCCAGCCGACGGGTTTGTCGTCGAGATATCCGACGAGCCCGACCGGCACCGCAAGGGTTTCGACCTCCGCCCGCAAGGCCGAGCGGTTGTCCGGCGCACTATGCGTCCGGAACCGCTGGCACCAGCAGCTGTCGTCTCGCCGAGCTCGGCTGGCGAAGACGCGCTCCAAATCCGGCCAGCTCTCGGCGGTAAGCGCGCGGAACTCCACCCCGTGAAGCATAGGCACCGGAAAAGCCGCGGTCCGGAAACCGCGGCTTCCCCAGCAAGACGATCAGGCAGTGAACCCGCCATCCACTGTGATCGAGGTCCCCGTCAGATACCGCCCGTCCGGCCCCGCCAGATACGACACCGCGGCCGCGATGTCCGCCGGATTTCCGTAGTGTCCCAACGCGATATGCGCCAACTGGTCACCGGAATGCGGCCCGTCCGCCGGGTTCATCTCGGTGTCCGTCGAGCCTGGGTGGACCACCATCGCCGTGATTCCGCGGGGTCCCAGGTCTCGCGCCAGGCCCTTGGTCATCCCGACCACGGCCGACTTGCTCGCCGCGTACAGGCTCATTCCGACGAACGGCATGCGCTCGGCCAGATCGCTGCCGATCGTCACGATCCGGCCGCCCCGCGGCATGTGCCGCACTGCTGCCCCGGCCGCCACCAGCGGGGCCTTCACGTGGACCGCCAGCGTGTGGTCGATCGCCTCCGCCGTCAGTTCGTCGATCGGTGCCACCTGGAACACTCCGGCGTTGTTCACCAGCACGTCCAGCCCGCCCAGTTCGGCCGCGGTCCGGTCGACCGCGCTGGTCACGGCGGCCGCGTCCGTGGCGTCTGCCTGCAGGGCAAGACCGCGCCGGCCGAGTTTTTCGATGGACGCGACCACGTCCGCCGCCCGGTCCGCGGCGCGTTCGTAGGTGATCGCGACGTCCGCGCCGTCCTCGGCCAGCCGGAGTGCGATCGCCGCGCCGATCCCGCGGCTTCCGCCGGTGACCAGTGCGACCTTGCCGCCCAGGGTTCCCATGCCCCCACCTCTTTCTGTAGCGATGACTAAATAAATAGCCGCGTACGATGGGCTGGGTCAAGATTTTTGTATCGATCGCTAAAGAAGGTGGTCCATGTCACCCCGCGGCCGCCCGCGCGCGTTCGACCGCGAGCACGCGCTCACGCAGGCCATGTTGGTGTTCTGGGAGCGCGGCTACGACGGCGCGTCGCTCGCGGAGCTGACTGAGGCGATGGGGATCAAGCCGCCGAGCCTGTACGCAGCCTTCGGGGACAAGGAGTCACTGTTCCGCGAAGCAGTGAAGCACTACCAAGCTGCGCATGGACGGCACACGATGCGCGCGTTGACCGAAGAGCCGACAGCGCGCGCGGCCGTCGAAGCGATGCTTCGCAACAACGCTTGCGCGTACGTGGAACCCGGACACCCCACGGGGTGCATGGTCGTTCTCGCGGCCACCAACTGCACGCCGGCCAACGCTTCCGTGTGGGAGTTCCTCGCTGCTTCGCGCGACAATGTGCGACGCGAGCTCTGCGCGCGCCTTCGCCGCGGGGTGGAAGAAGGCGACCTCGCGGCCACTGTGGACACTGAAGCGCTCGGCGCGCTTTACGCGACTGTCTTCTATGGACTGACCATGCAGGCGCGCGACGGCGTCGGCCTCGACTCGCTGATGACCGTCATCGACCTCGCGCTCTCGATGTGGCCGGAAAACGGCGGAGGGGCGGCGTCCACTGTGGACACCGCCCCTTCCGCGCCGTGATGAAAGTCAGATGTGCGCCATGGTCAACGCGCGTTTGTCCTGTTTGATGATGTGGTCTCGTTCCGATTCGGACAGTCCGCCCCAGATGCCGTAGGGCTCGTGCACGGCGAGCGCGTGCTTGCGGCACATCTCCAGCACCGGGCACGACAGGCAGATCGCCTTGGCCCTGGCCTCGCGCCGCGCCCTCGCCGGTCCCCGCTCTCCGTCCGGGTGGAAGAAGGATCCGCTGTCCATCCCCCGGCACGACCCCTCCAGCTGCCAGTCCCACATGTCTGCGTTGGGGCCGGGGAGCCTGCGCGTGTCTGCCATCCTGACCGCCTCCGTCATCCGGTCGATGCCATTAGCTGCTCTGCTGTGGTGCCGATACTCCATTCGGTGCAACGGCGGTAACGTTAGAAGCGCGCCAATAGTTGTTCAATAGATCGGCGGCGATTCAGCCGTTAGGCATCCCCCAGATGTGTGAGCTGGGCTTTTGGCTCGGGTTGCCGTTACTGCGAGCTGGCTGGATATTGACCGGGTGGGATCCGGATCAGGCGATGGAGAACCCACCCTGCCGGTGGCCTCGGTCGCCCGCCGGCTCGGTGTCGCGCCGTCCACCCTGCGTACTTGGGACCGGCGCTACGGCCTGGGGCCCAGTCGCCACACCGACGGCAGACATCGCCGCTACGGCAGCTCTGACATCGGCCGTCTCGAACTCATGCAGCGCGCGCTCCTTCGTGGCGCTTCAACAGCGGAGGCCGCGCAGTACGCGTTAGAGCAGATGCCGCGTGCGGACTTCGTTCCAGCGCCTGCGGAGCCTGCTGAAGCAACGGAGGCGAAGGCTGCGGCTGACGACTTCGAAGTCCCTTCGCGACTCGCGCGCCGACTGAGTACTGCGGCGTTGGCGATGGACGTCGGCGCGGTACAGCGAATGCTTGTCGACGCCATCTGCGAGCTAGGCGTGCTTCAGGCGTGGACTGGCGTGATCGACCCAGTCCTCACCGCGCTCGGCGCACGGTGGCGAGGCGTGCACGCGGGCGCGGAGGTGGAGTACCTGCTTGCCGAGTGCGTGTACGCGGCTTTAGTGCGCGCGACGCCGGTCCTCGACGAGCCTCGCAACCAACGGCCAGTCCTTCTCGCGTGTGTGCCCGATGAACGGGACAACATGCCGGTGTACGCGCTCGCGGCCGCTCTCGCGGGACGGCGGATCGGCGCGCAGCTCTTCGGCATTGCGCTGCCTCAAGAAGTGCTGGCAGTGGCGGTACGGCGAAGCGCGCCCGCCGCGGTGGTGCTGTGGGCGAATCGGGCGAACGCCGATCCACGGCTCTTCGCGCGCGTGTCTCGCGGACGGCAGCGGACGCGCCTGTTCGCGTGCGGCCCCGGCTGGGATCCGGCGCTGCTGCCGCCGAAAGTCGAGCTGCTCGGTGATCTTTCCGCGGCGGCCGACCGCGTGGAGCACGTTCTTGTCGGTGCTCCACGCTAGAAAGGTGGGGTGGACGAAGAAGCGCTGACGACCCTCGCGTTCGGCTCGGACGCCGGGTCGGCGGCCTCGATACCTCGCGACGGCACGCCAAGGCAACGCCTCCTGGCGGCGATCGTGCTGGGCGCCCGCGGCCGATACGCGACGGCCGCGGCCGTGCTCGACCCGCTTCGCCGCGGCCGAGACCCGCTGACGGCCTCGCTGGCGGCGAGCACGCTCGCGTCGCATCGGCGACAGCTTGGCGGACACGTGGCGGCGCGGAAGTTGGACGGGGAGGCGCTGCTGGCGGTCGGGCTGCGCGGAGCAGGGGAGCGCAGGGCTGCCGGCTTGGCAACGACTGATTCCCCAACAACGTCCCTGCTGCCCGCCACTGCGAGCTCCAGCACGCCCGCTTCATCCGCCAGCCGAGACAGCCCCGGCAGCGCCCCCGCCGAAGACCCCAACGGCCTAGACCTCCAAGGTGCGCGAGCCGACGCCCTCCTGGGCCTAGCCGCCGACAACCTCGCCCTCGGACGCATCTCCGCCGCCCGCCGCCTCTCGATCCGGGCCGCCCAAACCGACCGTCGCTGGCGGGCGACCGTCCGGGGCGGCTGGGTGGGGGCCGAGATCGAACTCGCCGACGGTCAGCCCGAAGCAGCCGTCGCCCCGGCTCGTCTCGCCTATGAGACCGCTGTCGCCTGTCACGCTCAGCGACACGTCGTGAAGTCCGGCATCGTCCTCGGCGTCGCCCTGCTCGCCGCCCATCAAAGCGGCGCGCGGGAACTCGTTCTCACAGCCGCCGAAGACGCCGAGAAATATGAACTCGATTCACTTAATTGGGTGGCCGCGCGCGTCGCCGCTGATCTGGAACCCGACCGGGCCGAGGAGTATCGATTCAGGAGTCGCCAGGTGTTGCACGCAGTGTTACGGCACGCGGATCCTTGCATGATGCGCATCGCACGTGAATCGCCGTGGGTGCCCGTCGGACCCGGGTAGGCCTGCGGGAACGGGCGTTCCGGCATCCGGGCTAAGAAACTTCAAAAAAAGCCACCGGATCGTGTCAAGGTTCGGACTAAAGCGTCCGATAGGGGAAGTGGAATGTCACCCGGCTGCAGGAAGGAAACCCCGTGACGACGGTCTTGATCTGCGACGACCGACGCAGTGTCCGCGAAGGGCTCACCCGTGTGATGTCCGCGGTGCCTGGGGTCAGTCGCATCGACTGCGTAGCGCACGGTGACGAGCTGCTGGCCCGGTACACCCGTCAGCCGGTCGACGTCGTGCTGGTCGGGACGCAACGCGCGGTCCCGACAGGCGTCGAGGCAACCCGCCGGCTCGTCTCCGCGAACCCCCAGGCGAACGTCATCGTCTTCGGAGCCCCGGACGACGCGGGCAGCATCGCGGCCGCCATCGCCGGCGGAGCGCGCGGCTACCTGCGCTGGGACGCTTCGCGGCCCGAACTGGTCGCCGCGCTGGCGCACACCCTGGCCAGCACCTCGGTGCCCGCGCCGCGGCAGCCGTCCGACCCGGGCGTGCAGCTCACCGAGCGCGAGCTGCAGGTCCTGCGCGGCATGAGCCAGGGCAAGAGCAACGGCCAGATCGGCCGTGAGCTGTACCTCTCCGAGGACACGGTCAAGACGCACGCGCGGCGGTTGTTCCGCAAGCTCGGCGTCCGCGACCGGGCGCAGGCCGTCGCGCACGGCTTCCGCCGCGGTCTCGTGTCCTGACCGAGGCAGAGCAAGCCAGTACGGGACTTCCGATCCGATTCCCGCGGTGACGAACGGGCCAGGGCAGCCAAGCCCTGGCCCGTACCTGTTGTCCTGGCCCCTGCTCCGCGTCGTTGCCCGCGTCCCCACCGCGTGACGGCACTGCCCCAGCCCGTCTGCCTGCGACAATCGCCGCCCGGCCGCGCCCGGCGCGCCGGTCACCACCTCTGGCGGTTGTCTGGTAGGACTCCGACGGTACGGTAGCTGTGACCGGCGCAGGACGGGGACGACCACGCGCCGGATTCTTTGCACGCCTACACGTAACGCTGGGACTGTTGTCTGCGATGGCCACTGTGGGGGATGGACTGGACGAGC
This sequence comes from Amycolatopsis halotolerans, assembly GCF_042647905.1. Taxonomy (NCBI): domain Bacteria; kingdom Bacillati; phylum Actinomycetota; class Actinomycetes; order Pseudonocardiales; family Pseudonocardiaceae; genus Amycolatopsis; species Amycolatopsis halotolerans. The sequence goes on along the minus strand of NZ_JBHRWI010000021.1, from coordinate 79,171 downwards.
CGGTCGCCGCCGCTGTCGAGGGAGACCCTCAGGCAGTGGAGCGGTTGCTGGCTGCCATTCGTCCCCTTGTGGTGCGGTATTGCCGCGCCAGGGTTGGCAGGCAGGAGCGTTCGTTCGCTTCGGCAGACGACGTTGCGCAGGAGGTGTGTCTCGCGGTGCTCACGGCATTGCCTTCGTACCGTGACCAGGGCCGCCCCTTTCTGGCGTTCGTCTACGGCATCGCCCAGCACAAGGTCGCCGACGCGCACCGCGCCGCGGCTCGCAACCGGGCGGAGCCGGTCGCCGAGATCCCCGACGAGATCGAGGGCGGCGTCGGCCCGGAGCAACGTGCCCTGCAGGGTGAGCTGAACGAGCGGATGGCGCAGTTGCTGCAGGTGCTGCCGGACAAACAGCGGGAAATCGTCGTTCTGCGGGTCGTGGTCGGACTGTCGGCGGAGGAGACGGCGGAAGCCGTCGGTTCCACCCCGGGCGCCGTCCGCGTCGCCCAGCACCGGGCACTCGCCCGGCTGCGCAAGGTGCTTGCCGCCGAGGAGGTGATCTGAGTGACAGATCGCGAAGACCGGGACAGAGACCTGTCACCTTCCGCGCAGGCCAGCGGCCTGACCGGGTACGAAGCGGAAGCCGACGGCGACCTCACGGCCATCCAGGCCGACGACGCGCTGCTCGACGCGCTCGGCGGGACCGATCCGGCTGTCGCCGACGGGCTCGGGGACCAGGAACTGAACGCGCTGCTGCTCGCGTGGCGCCGCGACATCGACAGCGAACCGCTCGCCGAGCTGGTCGACGTCGACACCGCGGTCACCACGGTGAAGACCGCCACGCTGGCGCGCAAATACCAAAGCCGCAGCCGTCGCCGCCGCTATCTCGTGCCGGTGGCCGCCGCGTGCGCCGCCGCCGCGATCGCCTTCACCGGCACCGGTCTCGCCGCGCGGGACGCCCAGCCCGGCGACACGCTGTGGGGCCTCACGAAGGTGCTCTACGCCGACCACGCCCGCTCCGTCGAGGCCGCCGCCGCGGCGAAGCTCGACCTGGAGAAGGCGAACCTGGCGCTGGCCGACAACCGGCTCGCGGACGCCCGGCGCGCGCTCGCCGACGCGCAGGCCGCGCTCACCCAGGTCACCGACGCGGACAACCGCAACCAGCTCATGCAGCAGCACCGCGAACTGGCCGCACAGCTCGGCCAGCCGACGGCCCCGCCCGCGGACCAGAAGCCGTCGCCGCCGCCCGCCGTTCCGCCGGTGCACGACCCGGTCAGCAGCGCGGCGCAGCCGCCCGGCCAGTCGACGTCGCTGCCGGGCACCGGAGGCGGGCACACCAATCCGCCGCCGGTCACGTCGGTGACGCCGCTTCCGCCGGTGACGTCGACGCCGAGTTCGCCGCCGCCGTCGGCGAGCGCCACCCCGAACGATCCGGGCACGGGCAGCAGCCCGCGCAACGAGTCGTCGCAAGGGGTGCAGGCGCCTAACGGCACCAGCGGCTCATAGGTTTCACGAAGGTCCCGGCACGGACAGTGCCGGGACCTTTTTCGTTCACCGGTTTCAATGGGGGAGGCGCGGTGCTGGTTTTCGGGGAGCCCTACGAGACCTCTGGCGGGACAGTGCTGATCACTGTCACCCGGCAAGGCCGTCGAGGCGGACCGGGGCGTGCGGTCGGCCTGTACACGATCAATGCTGACGGCGTCACCTGGACGCCCGCGGTCGACCAAGGCCGGATCGCGCTGATCGGGGCGTGCACCGGTTTTGTGGCGGCGGCGTTCGCGACGCTGGCCGTGGTACACCGTCCGCCGTGGCCGAATCTGACCGAGCGGGCGATGATCGCGCTGGCGGACGCTGAGGTCGCCAAAGCCCAGATCGGGAAGTCCCGCCGCTGAACTGTCCGGCGAGCGCCCTGCCGAGCCGAGGAGGCCGGGCACCACTCCGCTCGCGAGGAAAAACCCCAATGTGGCGTTGGGTGCATCTGACGCACCCAATGTGGCGTTCGGTGCGCTCAACGCACCCAACGCCACATTGGGGCGCTTTCCTGGTTGTCCACAAGTCGACACAACTGTGGGCAAATCCTGTGGACAACCTGTCCGCGCACACAAAGAAGGTCCTGGTGGCCAAGCTCACCAGGACCTTCTTTTCAAGGCTGTTCAGGACCGGAGAAGTCAGTACGCGCTTTCGTTCGCGGTGACCCCGTCCGCGAACCCGCGGCAGTAGTCCCAGCTCACGTAGTCGGTCGGGTTCGGGTCGAAGGCCGGCTCGTGCGGGCGCATCCGGCCGTCGGACAGCAGCTGCTCCAGGCTCGCGCGCAGCAGCGTCCAGTCGTGATAGTGGGGTTCGTCGCACTCGCCGCAGTCGACCACGATGCCGCGGACCCCGCGAGGCTCCAGCAGAGCCTGGTACACGGCGAGGTCGGACAGGTCGGCCAGCAGCTCGGTGCGCTCGTCCGCGCTGATCGGCTCTTCCAAGTGGTCGTCGGGGTCGGGGATGGCCCGGGCCGGATCGTCCGGGTCGTCCGCGAACGGATCGGGGGGCAACACATCGTGCGGCACGGCCTGCACGCTACCCGCCGGGCCACCCACCCGGGCCAGGGCCCCGGCCCGGATATCATGAGGGGAAGGCCCGAGGCCCCTCGGCCCACGCCAGGCACCGCTGCCCGCGACTCCAGCCCACTCCCGCCAGGAAGGCCCTTCGCCCCTCATGACCAGCGAAAGCATCACCCCCGCAGTGCCCAGCAAGTTCGCGATGCTCGGCTTGACCTTCGACGACGTGCTGCTGCTGCCCGCGGAATCGGACGTGGTGCCCAGCGCGGTGGACACGAGCACGCAGCTCACCCGCAACATCAAGCTCAACGTTCCGCTGGTCTCCGCCGCGATGGACACGGTCACCGAGGCGCGGATGGCGATCGCCATGGCCCGCCAGGGCGGCATCGGCGTGCTGCAGCGCAACCTTCCGATCGAGGAGCAGGCGGCGGCGGTCGAGGTCGTCAAGCGGTCCGAGGCGGGCATGGTCACCGACCCGGTCACCTGCGCCCCGGACGACACCCTCGCCGAGGTCGACGCCCTGTGTGCGCGGTTCCGGATCTCCGGTGTCCCGGTCACTGACGCGTCCGGCGCGCTCGTGGGCATCATCACCAACCGCGACATGCGGTTCGAGGTCGACCACACGCGCCTCGTGAGCGAGGTCATGACGAGGACGCCGCTGGTGACCGCTCAGGTCGGCGTCACCGCGGAGGCCGCGCTCGGGCTGCTGCGCCGCCACAAGATCGAGAAGCTGCCGATCGTCGACGGCGCGGGCAAGCTGCGCGGTCTGATCACGGTCAAGGACTTCGTGAAGACGGAGCAGTACCCGCGGGCTTCGAAGGACCCGGACGGCCGCCTCGTCGTCGGCGCCGCGGTCGGCGTGGGACCGGACGGGCACAAGCGCGCGATGGCGCTCGCCGAGGCTGGCGTGGATGTCCTGATGGTCGACACGGCGCACGGCCACTCGCGTGCGGTCGTGGACACCGTGCGGCTGCTGAAGAAGGAACTGGGCGACACAGTCGACATCGTCGGCGGGAACGTGGCCACGCGGGCCGGTGCGCAAGCGCTGGTGGACGCGGGCGTGGACGGCGTGAAGGTCGGCGTCGGCCCGGGTTCGATCTGCACCACGCGGATCGTCGCGGGCGTGGGCGTGCCGCAGATCTCCGCGATCTACGAGGCCGACCAGGCCTGTCGCCCGGCGGGTGTCCCGGTGATCGGCGACGGCGGCATCCAGTACTCCGGCGACATCGCGAAGGCCATCGCGGCCGGTGCGTCCTCGGTGATGCTGGGCAGCCTGCTCGCGGGCACTGCCGAGTCGCCGGGCGACCTGATCCTGGTCAACGGCAAGCAGTTCAAGGTCTATCGCGGCATGGGCTCGCTGGGCGCCATGCAGTCGCGCGGCGAGGCGAAGTCGTACTCCAAGGACCGCTACGCCCAGGACGACGTGCTCAACGAGGACAAGCTGGTGCCGGAAGGCATCGAAGGCCGGATCCCGTTCCGCGGTCCGCTGTCCAACGTCGTCCACCAGCTCGTCGGCGGTCTGCGCGCGGGCATGGGCTACGCGGGCGCGGAGACGATCGCGGCGATGCAGGAGGCGCAGCTGGTCCGGATCACCGCGGCCGGGCTGAAGGAAAGCCACCCGCACGACATCACCATGACGGTCGAGGCCCCGAACTACACGACCCGCTGATCGACCCTGTTCGCCCGCTCCTTCCTCCCGCCACACTGGATCTCCAGGTGACGGCGAGGGGAGCGGGCGAATGCGGTTTTCCCGGAGGTTCGTGCTGACGGCGGCTGCCGCGATGGTGCTCGGGGGAGGGGCGGCTTCGGCGGCCGCGGCGGATTCCCCGGACAGCTCGCTGTGGAAGCGCACCGAGCTGTACTTCGGCACCTCGAAGCCCGGCGGCGAGGTGACCGAGAAGGAGTTCGCGGACTTCTCGGCGAAGGACATCACGCCGCGTTTCCCAGACGGCTTCACCCAGCTCGAGGGCACCGGTCAATGGCGGTCCGGCGGCGGCGCGGTCGTGCGCGAGCATTCGATCGTGCTCGTCGTGCTGTATCCGCCGACGAACCAGCACGCGAACGCCGACCTCGAGCAGATCCGCACCGACTACAAGCACCTGTTCGATCAGGAATCCGTGCTGCGCACCGATTCCACCGCGCGCGTCTCGTTCTGAACGCGGTTCCACCCGAGCAGCAGCAACGGCGCCGCCAGCATCAACGCGCCCGCCAGCCCGAGCGCTCCGCGCGTGCCCAGCCACGTCGCCACCACGCCCCACAACAGCGTCAACCCGGCGGTGCAGGCGCCGTTGCTGATCCGCCACGCGGACAACATCCGGCTCACGTAGCCGTCTTCGGTCTCCTCGAGCCGGTAGGTCGCCAGGACCGTGCTGTACGCCGCCGAGCTGATGATCAGCCCGAACTCCACCGCCATCACCCAGAACAGCCCGCCGATCCCGGGCGGCACGAACGCCAGCAGCACGACCCAGCACGTCCGGACCGCGCCGACGATCGGCAGCAACCGGACCCGGCCGTGGCGCGGCACCAGCCGGCGGGCGAGCCGGGAGCCGACCAGGCCGCCGAGACACGGGACGCCGAACGCGAGCCCGTACTGCCAGGTCGGCAGGCCGAGTTCGCCGAGCAGGAGCACCGCCAGCACCGGCGCGGTGGCCATGATCAGGCCGTTGACCAGACAGGAGTTGAGGAAGAGCATCCGCAGCCGGGCGTGCCGGAACACGTACCGCCAGCCCTCGACGAGGTCGGCGGCGCGGAAGGCGGCGGGGCGGGCCGGAGTGCGCTCGCGGGTGCGGATCGTCGAGAGCGAGAGCGCGGAGAGCAAGTAGCTGATCGCGTCGAGGAGCACAGTGGCGAGCGGGCCGAAGAACCCGATCGCGGCACCGCCCGCTGGTGGGCCGATCGCGGTCGCGGTCCACAGTGTCGTCTCGAACCGGCCGTTGGCGGTGAGCAGGTCTGGACCAGCCGCCAGTGACTTCAGATACGCGCCGCTCGCCGAGGTGAACGCGATGTTCGCCGCCGCCACGATCACCGACACCGCCACGAGCTGGGCGAACGTCAGCAGGTCGAGCAGATACGCGGGCAGCAGCGTGAGCAGGGCGGCGAACCGGACGAGGTCCATGGCGATCAGCACCGGCCGTTTCCGCCGGAATTCCACCCACGGACCGAGCGGGAGCGCGGCCAGCGAACCCACCGCGAGCCCGGCTCCGGCCAGCAACGACACCTGCGCGGCACTGCTGTGCAGCACCCGTACCGCGATGATCGAGAAGGCGTCGAGGGCGAAGTAGGTGCCCGCGATGCTGACCGCGTACGCCAGCCACAGCCGGTGAAAGTCCTTGCCCAGCGCCAAAACCGTCCCCCTCGTCCAGCCGGGCAGCCAACCACCAGCCCGCGCCGGTGGCAAACAACCGCGCGCACAACCGGTGGTTGTCGCCACCGCAACGGTCCCCCGCGCGCAGGTCACCCGCGCCGACTCGCGACAATGGACCTCGAAGACGGCGGGCGCGAGAAGGGACATCACGTGCGGGATCTGGTCGAGATCGGCATGGGCCGCACGGCGCGGCGGGCGTATGACCTCGATGACGTGGAGATCGTGCCGTCGAGGCGGACGCGCTCCTCGTCGGTGGTGTCCACTGCCTGGCAGATCGACGCGTACCGGTTCGACTTGCCGCTGGTCACCCACCCGACGGACGCGATCGTGTCGCCGGGGACCGCGGTGGCGATCGGCGAGCTGGGCGGCCTCGGCGTGCTCAACGCCGAAGGGCTCTGGGCCCGGCACGCGAACGTCGAGGAAGCGATCTTCCGCCTCGTCCGCGCGGCCGAGGACAGCGAAGACCCGGCGGCGGTCGTGCGCGAGCTGCAGGAGCTGCATGCCGCTCCGATCCGCCTCGACCTGCTGACCGAGGCGATCAAGACGGTCCGCGAATCCGGCGTGACGGTGGCCGCGCGGGTCAGCCCGCAGCACGCCGCCGAGCTGACCCCGGACCTGATCGCCGCGGGCGTCGAGATCCTGGTCGTGCAGGGCACGATCATCTCCGCCGAGCACGTGCAGCGCGACGCGGAACCGCTCAACCTCAAGGAGTTCATCGGCCGTCTCGACGTGCCGGTGATCGCGGGCGGCGTGAGCGACTACCGCACGGCCATGCACCTGATGCGCACCGGCGCGGCGGGCGTCATCGTCGGCCACGGCTACACCGAGGGCGTCACCAGCACCGACCGCGTGCTCGGCATCGGCACCCCGATGGCGACGGCGATCGTGGACGCGGCCGCCGCCCGCCGCGACTACCTGGACGAGACCGGCGGCCGCTACGTGCACGTCCTCGCCGACGGCGGCATCACGACGTCGGGCGACATCGCGAAGGCGGTCGCCTGTGGCGCGGACGCGGTCATGCTCGGCGCCCCGCTGGCGACCGCGTCGGACGCGCCGGGCCAGGGCCTGTACTGGACCGCCGCCGCGGCGCACCCGTCGCTGCCGCGCTCGCGCGTGGTCGCTGGTCCGGACTCGGACTACGCAGTGGACCTGAAGACGCTGCTGTTCGGCCCGTCCTCGGACGCGGAGGGCGTGGTGAACCTGTTCGGCGCCCTGCGCCGCGCGATGGCGAAGACGGGCTACTCGGACCTGAAGGAGTTCCAGCGCGTCGGGCTGACCGTCCGCGGCTGAGGTACTCGCGAAAAGGCCCCCTTCACGGGGGCCTTTTTTGTGCCCGCCGGGTACCACGCGGCCCGGTCTCCGTTATGCTTTCGTTATCTTTGGAGTCCGGTGTCGCACCTGAAGGGTGAGCGGATGGCACTGCTGGGGGAGTCCGCGTCGGCCTGGTGGCTCGGCGGGATCGTGGCGGGGAGCCTGCTGGTCCGGTTGCTCGCGCTGGTCGTGGCGTTGCGCGGGACGAAACCGGCGGAGCGGCCCGCCATCATCCGAGCGCTCGGCGAGCTGTTCCGGTTCGCGCCGCGGCGCAAGACCCGCTGAGGTAACTCGCGAGTAACTTAACTCTGGCCTGGCGGCTTCCCGGGGGTTACCCTCTTTCCTGTGACTGCCAGTAACACCACCACCGCGCGGCAAGAACCCGACTACGACGTCCTCGTCGTCGGGTCGGGGTTCGGCGGCAGCGTCGCGGCGTTGCGGCTGACCGAGAAGGGCTACCGCGTCGCGGTGGTCGAGGCGGGCCGGAGGTTCGCCGACGACGAGTTCGCCAAGACGTCCTGGGATCTCAAGCGCTACCTCTGGGCCCCGCAGCTCGGCTGTTACGGCATCCAGCGCATCCACATGCTCAACGACGTGATGGTGCTGGCCGGCGCCGGCGTCGGCGGCGGTTCGCTGGTGTACGCGAACACGCTGTACCGGCCGCTCAAGCCGTTCTACCAAGACCGGCAGTGGGCGCACATCACCGACTGGGAAAGCGAACTCGCGCCGCACTACGACCAGGCCAGCCGCATGCTCGGCGTTGTCACGAACCCGACGATCACGCCGTCGGACGTGGTGATGCGGGACGTCGCGAAGGACATGGGCGTCGAGGATTCGTTCCACGCCACGCCGGTCGGGGTGTACTTCGGCAAGCCGGGCGAGACGGTGAAGGACCCGTTCTTCGGCGGAGCCGGGCCGGATCGGGTCGGGTGCACCGAATGCGGTTCGTGCATGACCGGTTGTCGCGTCGGCGCGAAGAACACGCTGGTGAAGAACTATCTGTACCTCGCGGAAAAGGACGGCGCGAAGGTCATTCCGCTGACCACGGTGACGTCGGTGAGCCCGCGCAGCAACGGTTACGCGATCACGTTGCAGAAGACCGGAACCCGTTCGCGGCGTTTCCGGACCACGGTCACGGCGTCGCAGGTGGTGTTCGCGGCTGGCACCTGGGGTACGCAGAACCTGTTGCACCGCATGAAGGACACGGCCGCGCTGCCGAAGTTGTCCGGCAAGCTCGGCGAGCTCACCCGGACGAACTCCGAGGCCATCATCGGCGCGGCGCGGACCACTGTGGACTCCGAACGAGACTTCAGCCGCGGCGTCGCGATTACCTCGTCGATCCATCCGGACGAAAACACGCATATCGAACCGGTGCGTTACGGCAAGGGCAGCAACGCGATGAGCCTGCTGCAAACCGTGGCCACTGACGGTTCTTCGACCGTTCCGCGCTGGCGGCAGGCGCTCACGTTCCTGGTCAGGCACCCGGTGCAGTCGGCGAAACTGCTGAACGCGTACCGGTGGAGCGAGCGCACGGTGATTCTGCTGGTGATGCAGAGCCTCGACAACTCCATCACCACCTACACGCGACCCGGCCTGTTCGGACGGCGGAAGTACACGTCGAAACAGGGCCACGGCGAGCCGAACCCGAGCTTCATCCCGGCTGGGCACGAGGCGAATGTCCTTACCGCGGAACGGATCGGCGGCATGCCGGGCGGCACCTGGGGCGAGGTTTTCGACATTCCGCTCACCGCGCACTTCATCGGCGGCGTGCCGATCGGCGACAGCGCCGACAGCGGCGTCATCGATCCGTACCACCGGGTTTACGGCTATCCCGGATTGTCCGTTGTGGACGGTTCGGCGATCACCGCGAACCTCGGCGTGAACCCGTCGCTCACCATCGCCGCGCAGGCGGAGCGGGCGTTTTCGTTCTGGCCCAACAAGGGCGAGGCCGACGAGCGGCCCGAACAGACCAGCGGGTACGCCCGGATGGAGCCGGTCGCGCCGAAGAACCCGGCGGTTCCGGCGAACGCGCCCGCGGCACTGCGCCGCTGACCTAAGATCGTCCGGGTGACGACTGCGGCGCTGGACCGGATCCGGGAACTGCACGACGAATGGGCACGAATCGCCGAGGCGATGCCGGAGGCGGCGTTCGCCGAGCCGAGCGCGCTGCCCGGCTGGACGCGCGCGCATCTGCTCACCCACCTCGCGCGCAACGCGGACGCCCTCGGGAACCTGTTGACCTGGGCGGAAACCGGGGTCGAGCGGTCGATGTACGGTCCCGGCAATGCCCGGGACGACGACATCGAGGCCGGTGCCGGTCGCCCTCCGGCGGACATCGTGGCCGACCTGGTGGCGTCCGGGAAGCGGTTGACGGACCACGCCGCGCGGCTGTCGGACGAGACTTGGTCAGCGCGCGTCCGGCACCGGCACGGCGGAGAGCTGACCGGCGCGGACGTGCTGACGCTGCGGCTGTCCGAGACCACGATTCACCTGGTCGACCTTGACGCTGGCCATGATTTCGACAGCGCCACCGCGCTTCTCGGCGAGCATCTCGACGCGGTGGTTGCCACGCTGATTCGGATGTGTCCGCGTCCGTTGCCTTCGTTCCGCCTTGCCGATGGCGTCCGTACCTGGACTTTCGGCGAGGGCGGCGATCTCGTGACCGGGACGCCGGGGACGGTGCTGGCTTGGCTGACCGGGCGCGGCGAGGGTTCGGTGCTTTCCGGGCCGGTGCCGGAAATGGCTCCGCTGCTCTGATTTCAACCGGATTGCCGGGCGGCCGCGAGTTCGTCGTCGTCGCCGACGATGCCCAGCTGCTGCAGGATGGCGAGCCGGTCGGTCTGGATGTCGAGTTCGGAGATCCGGCCGTCGGTCACCCGCGCCAGGACGAAACCGCGCCACGTTCCGCTTTTGCCGGTCGCGAAGCCTCTGCGGTAGTAGCCGGTGTTGGTGGCGGTGAGCGTCACCGTGGCCGCCGCCCGATCGCCTTCGGCGAGCACCGAATCGAGATTCACGTGCAGATCCGGGAACGCGGTCAGCAGCTGCGTCCAGCCGGTGCGGAAGGCGGCGAGTCCGCCGGTCGGCGCGTCGACCACGACGGGGCCGGATTCGGTCACGTCGTCGGCCACCACGGTGTCCAGTTCGCTGAGGTCGTGGCCGTTGACGATCGAAAGGAACTGCCGCAGGACGGTCTTGGGGCCAGTCATCGCTTCCTCGATTCTTACGATGTAAGAGACGAGGACAGTGGTACCTTACGCCGTAAGAAACGTCAAGGGGGACCAGTGTCCGATCGGAGGGCCCGGCCGCGCGCCGGGCTGACCAGGGAGCGGGTCGTGGACGCCGCGCTCGCGTTCGTGGACGCGCACGGCATCGCCGCGTTGTCCATGCGCAAGCTCGGCGCGGAACTCGGCGTGGAGGCGATGACGCTCTACCACTACGTGCCGAACAAGGAAGCGCTGTTCGACGCCCTGATCGACCGGCTGGTCTCGGCGCTGGCCGGGATCGAGCCGGAGTGCGGCGAGCGCGGGCAGCAGTGGCTGGGCCGGGTGGCGCGGGCGTACCGGGGGCAGTTGCTCGCGCATCCGGGCGTGTTGCCGCTCGCCGCGACCCGCCCCGCGGTCAGCCCGGACTCGCTGCAGGTGATCGAAACCGCGTTGCGGCTGCTCGAGCTGCCGCCGGCCCGCGGGCTGGACATAGTGAACGCCGTGATGACCTTCGTGCTCGGGCACACGCTCGCCGAGGCCGGTCGCGCGCCCGGTGCCCAGTCCGATGTGGACAGTCTGGGGCACCTTGCCGCGGACCGCTTTCCGCTGCTCGCGCAAGCGCTGCGGGACGGGGCCCGGCACGACGAGCGGTTCGAATTCGCCCTCGAGGCATTGCTGACCGGACTTTTCGCAACCGACCTGAGGTCTGAGGCGTCTGAATGAACATGACAGTCGGGAGAAGGACGTTTTTGCGCGCCGCCGGATTGACGGCGGTCGGCGCGGTGGCCGCGGCGTGCACGGCGAAACCGGGGCCGTCGGTGCCGCAGACCAGCCCGACGTCGAGAGCGACCGTGCCGCCGAGCACCAGTTCGAAGCCGTCCGGGCCGCCGGACTGGAACGCGTTGCGCGGCAAGCTCTCCGGGGACTTGGTGCTGCCCAGCGACGGCGGATTCGCCACCGCGAAACGTGCGTTCAACCCGCTTTTCGACGGGCAGAATCCAGCGGCGGTCGCGAAATGCACGAAGCCGGAGGACGTGCAGGCGTGCGTTGAAGCGGCTGGCGGCCGGATCCCGCTCGCCGCGCGCAGCGGTGGACACAGCTATGCCGGGTATTCCGCGCCGGACGGCGGGTTGGTCGTCGACGTCGGCGGTATGGCTGGTGTGGACATTCAGGGTGACCAGGTGGTGATCGGTGCGGGCGCGAAACTCGGCGATGTCTATTCGGAGCTGGCGAAGGCGGGTCGTTGCCTGCCAGCGGGTTCGTGCCCGACGGTCGGCATCGCCGGACTCGCGCTCGGCGGCGGAATCGGCGTATTGACCCGTAAATACGGTTTGACGTGCGACCGGCTGCAGTCCGCGCAGATCGTCACGCCGGACGGCAAACTGCGCACAGTGAGCGCGCAAGCGGACGACGACTTGTTCTGGGCGCTGCGCGGCGGCGGGGGCGGAAACTTCGGCGTGGTCACGTCGTTCACCTTCAGCACCGTGGAAGCGCCGACCGTCACCGTGTTCTCGCTGAAGTTCCAGTCCGGTTCGGCGGGCGACGTGGTCGACGCGTGGCAGCGCTGGCTGCCGAGCGCTCCGCCCGAATTGTGGTCGAACTGCGTGGTTTCCGGCGGTCCGAGCGGGGCGTGCCGGATCGGCGGGGCGTTCGTGGGCGGTTCGGCGGGCCTGACGTCGGCGCTCAGCGGACTGTCGGTGTCACCGTCCAGTCGCACGATGAAGACCCTCGGCTACGGCGCGGCGATGAACTACTTCTCCGGCAGCTCGGAACGGCAGACTTTCGTGGCGTCGTCGCGGATCATCACCGATCCGGTCGACGGCGGGAAGATCGCCGATCTCGCGTCCGGGCACAAGGGAATGGACCTGCTCATCGACGGCCTCGGCGGTGCGGTCGGAGATATCGCGCCGGCGGACACGGCGTTCCCGCACCGGAAAGCGCTGGCCAGCATCCAGGTCTACGCCCCGGCCACCGCAGGCAGCCAGGAGAGCGCGCGCAAGTCAGTGTCCACTGTGGTCGCCGGGCTGGCGGACGCGGGCGCGCGCGGCGGCTACGTGAATTACATCGACCCGGACCTGCCGGACTGGAAGTCGGCCTACTACGGCGACAACGCGGCCCGGCTGGACCAGGTGGCGAAGAAGTACGACCCCAACGGGGTGCTCAAGTTCGCTCAGTCTGCCTGAGGCGCGGGCCAGACGTAACGCACGTCTGGCTCGCGCTCTTCGTTTCGCTGCCCGTCGGTGTATTCGACGGCGGCGAAACCGTGTCGGCGGTAAAACCGTTGCGCGGGCTCGTTGATCTGGAACGTCCACAACGTCAGCCCGTCGGGACGGAGCTGTTTGGCCAAGTCCACCAGCTGTGCGCCGATGCCGCGCCCGCGCCACGGAAGGTCGAGATAGAGCTGCGCCAGCTCTGACCCGTCGAGCACGAGCAGTCCGGCCACAGTGGACTTGACAACCGCCACCCAGGTTTCCTGCTGTGGCACCACGATATTCGCGAACCACCAACGCGCCGCGTCATCGTCGTGGGCGCGCCGGACGGTCGGCAGCGCGGCGGTGAACGACCGCAGCCACACGTCGGCGATGTCGCGTGCGTCAGCGGCCGTTGCCCGTCGCAGGTCCACAGTGGTCAGAGGTCGACCCCCGTGAAGACCGTGACTCGCTCCTCGGTCAGGTCGTTCATCGCCGACAGCACACCCTCCCGGCCGACGCCGGAACCCTTCACGCCGCCATACGGCATCTGATCCGCGCGATACGACGGCACGTCGCCGATGATCACGCCGCCGACTTCCAACTCCGCTGACGCGTGGAAGGCCAGCTGCACGTCGCTGGTGAACACCCCGGCCTGCAGCCCGTACGCGGACGCGTTCACCGAAGCAAAAGCCTCGTCGACACCATCCACAATGGACACCGCCAGCACCGGCCCGAAGATTTCCTCCGACCAAGCCTTGGCGTCCGCGGGCACGTCAGTCAGCAAAGTCGGCGCAACCGTTGCGCCCGAACGGGTTCCGCCGGTCAGCACCCGCGCGCCACCAGCCACCGCTTCCTCTACCCACGCGATGATCCGCTCCGCAGCCGCCTCGTCGACGACCGGGCCGACGTCAGTGTTGCGGTCATACGGATCGCCGGTTGCCTGTGCCTCGACGGCCTCGGTAAGCGCGGGCACGAACTCGTCGGCGATCGCCGCGTCCACGATCACCCGCTGCACCGCGATGCACGACTGGCCCGCCTGGTAGTTGCCGAACGTCGCGATCCGCTGCGCAGCGCCCTCGACGTCCGGCCAATCCCGCAGCACGACTGCCGCCGCGTTGCCACCGAGTTCGAGCACCACATGTTTGCGCGCCGCCGCGTCCGCGATCGACCAGCCGACCGGGCCGGATCCGGTGAACGACACGACCGGCAGCCGCGGATCGGCGACGAGCGCCTGTGTCGCCTCGTTTCCCAACGGCAGCACGGAAAACGCGCCCTCCGGCAGGTCAGTCTCGGCGAGCAGTTCGCCGAGCACCAGCGACGACAGCGGCGTGCGCGGCGCGGGCTTGATGATGATCGGCGCGCCGACCGCGAGTGCGGGTGCGACCTTGTGGGCCACCAAATTCAGCGGGAAGTTGAACGGCGCGATCCCGAGCACCGGACCGCGCGGCACCCGGCGGGTCAGCGCGAGCCGGGCGTCGCCGGACGGGTCGGCGTCGAGCCGCTGCACGTCGCCGCTGAACCGGCGCGCCTCCTCGGCCGCGATCCGGAAGACCGAAATCGCCCGCTTCACCTCGGCCTCGGCCCACTTCAACGGCTTGCCGTTCTCGGCCGTGATCACCTCGGCGAGTTCCTCGGCCCGCATCGCGAGCCCGCGCGAGACGTGCTCGAGCGCGGCCGCCCGCTGATGCGCGGGAGTGCGCCGGAACTCCTTCGCGACCGCGGCCGCCGCGGCCACCGCCCGTTCGACCTGGTCCGCGCCGGGCACCGCGACCGTCGCCACTTCGCTGCCGTCGAACGGGTGGTGCACCACGAGGGTGCTCGCGCCCTGCTCAGCCTGACCGGCGATCCACGCGGCCCGCGGCTGTGGGGTGATCGTGTCCATGCGCCCAAGGTATTAGGCGCCACCTGGCCCGGCACGCCGGACCAGGTCCTTCTTTTGTGGCACCTGTCCTGGCGCGGAGATGACATTTGTCGGGGGTCTCCCGCGGTCCGCCGCCATATCGTCAGCGCATGACCAACTCGGTTGCCTCTCGCTGGTCCGCCAACCCGGCGGTGGCCTTCTTCGCCCGCGTCGGAACACCGCGCCGTCCGGTGCTGACCGGCGCGGTGTTCCTCGTGACCGCAGCCGTGCTGATCGCCCAGCTGGCGGACCCGTCCCTCTTCGACCGCTTCAAGCGCGACGCCACCGCGATCGACGCCGGGGAGTGGTGGCGGCTGCTGACCGGCATGTTCTTCCAGGACGGCAAGCTGTTCGGCGGGATTTTCAACCTGGTCGCCCTCGCCGTGGTCGGCACGCTTGCGGAATGGTGCCTCGGCCGCGTCTCCTGGTTCGTCCTCTACTTCGGATGCGGGCTGTTCGGCCAGTGCCTCAGCTACGTCTGGCTGAATCCGGTGGGCGCGGGCAACTCGATGTGCGTCGCCGGGCTGCTCGGCGCGCTCGCCGTGGTCGTGCTGCGAGCGCGCGCCGCCCAGCCACCGCAGGGGTTGTACCTCGCCGCGCTGCTGATCGTGCCGCTCGCCGTGCTCGACACAGTGCTGCATGACAACCACGGCATGCCCGCGCTGCTCGGGGTCGCGTTGGGACTGCTGGTCAGCGGTTTCGGTAAAGGTCGCGCAGCAGCAGGATCTCCGCGCAGTGATGGAT
This sequence comes from Amycolatopsis halotolerans, assembly GCF_042647905.1. NCBI lineage: Bacteria > Bacillati > Actinomycetota > Actinomycetes > Pseudonocardiales > Pseudonocardiaceae > Amycolatopsis > Amycolatopsis halotolerans. The sequence goes on along the minus strand of NZ_JBHRWI010000021.1, from coordinate 63,933 downwards.
CATCTCTCGGCTGATGTGCAAGACCAGTGCGGCCATCGACAGCTCTGCGTAGGGTCCTTCAGCCGGACCGCACGGACGGGCCAACGCTTCGGCGTCGAGACTGCGTACGCCGGCGATCCACGTCGCGTACGCGTCGTCGAGCTGCTTCAGCGCTTCGTCGGCCGTGCCCGCGTACGGGAAGTCCTGATAGGACGCCGGAGGCCCGCCGAAGTGCGAGGCGGAGCGCATCGCCAGCACGCCCGGGATGATGTGGCCCAGCCGCCACGCGATCGTGGTCACCGGCGGGGGAGTGGGCTCCGGGAACGAGAAGTCGATGGTGAAGTCGCCGGTGCCGGGTTGTTCGTCGTTCGTGCGGGGATGAACGGTCCAGCAGTTCGCGACCGGCTGCCAGAAGTACTCGTCGTCGGTGAGCCCCTCCAGCTTCGGGCGCACGTGGTGCTGCCAGTGCCAGTCGAGCTGTTCGGCCAGTTCGTTGGTCCAGTCGTTGGTCATGCGGGCACGGTAAGCCGGTTCGCGGACGGTGGCTGTCCTCATTCCGGGGGCATTGCCGACGTGACGGGGCCCACCTGGGACGATGGTGGCAAAAGCGCTGATACCTGGAGGTCTTGGGTGGCCACTCCCACCGGTCCGGTACTCGTCATGGACTTCGGGGCGCAGTACGCGCAGCTGATCGCCCGCCGCGTGCGCGAGGCGCAGGTCTTCTCCGAGGTCGTGCCGTCGAGCGCGACCGTCGAGGAGCTGCTCGCCAAGAACCCGTCCGCGATCATCCTGTCCGGCGGCCCGTCGAGCGTGTACGCCGAGGGCGCTCCCGCGATGGACCCGAAGCTGGTCGAGGCCGGCGTGCCGATCCTCGGCATCTGCTACGGCCACCAGTTGCTCGCCCGCGCGCTCGGCGGCGTCGTCGAGCCGACCGGCGTGCGCGAGTTCGGCCGCACTGACGTGCGGATCGTCGGCGAGGGCGGCGTCCTGCACACCGGGCTCCCCGACCACCAGACGGCGTGGATGAGCCACAACGACAGCGTCACCAAGGCCCCGGAGGGCTCGGTCGTCACGGCCAGCTCCGACGGTGCCGAGGTCGCCGGTTTCGAGGACGTCGAACGGCGTTTCGCGGGCGTGCAGTACCACCCGGAGGTGGCGCACTCGCCGCACGGCCAGGAGGTGCTGCGCCGGTTCCTGTACGAGATCGCCGGCGTCCAGTCCGGCTGGACCACTTCGTCCATTGTGGACGATCAGGTCGCCAAGGTCGCCGCGCAGATCGGCGACGGGCGGGCGATTTGCGGCCTGTCCGGCGGCGTCGACTCCGCGGTCGCGGCCGCGCTCGTGCAGCGCGCCATCGGCGACCGGCTGACCTGTGTGTTCGTGGACCACGGGCTGCTGCGCGCGGGGGAGCGCACCCAGGTCGAACGCGATTTCGTGGCCGCGACCGGCGTCAACCTGGTGACCGTGGACGCGCGCGAGCGGTTCCTGAACGCACTCGCCGGTGTCACCGACCCGGAGCAGAAGCGCAAGATCATCGGCCGCGAGTTCATCCGCGTGTTCGAGCAGGCCGAGCGCGACCTCAAGGCACAGGGCGACTACCGGTTCCTCGTGCAGGGCACGCTGTACCCGGACGTCGTCGAGTCCGGCGGCGGCGAGGGCACCGCGAACATCAAGAGCCACCACAACGTCGGCGGCCTGCCGGACGACCTGCAGTTCGAGCTGGTCGAACCGCTGCGGCTGCTGTTCAAGGACGAGGTCCGCCGCGTCGGGCTCGAACTGGGGCTGCCGGAGACGATCGTGCAGCGCCAGCCGTTCCCCGGGCCGGGTCTCGGCATCCGGATCATCGGCGAGGTGACCGCGGACCGGCTGGAGACCCTGCGCGAGGCCGACGCGATCGCCCGCGAGGAGCTCACCGCGGCCGGGCTGGACCAGGAGATCTGGCAGTGCCCGGTGGTGCTGCTCGCGGACGTCCGCAGCGTCGGCGTCCAGGGCGACGGCCGGACCTACGGTCACCCGATCGTGCTGCGCCCGGTGTCGTCGGAGGACGCGATGACCGCCGACTGGACGCGGCTGCCGTACGAGGTGCTGGAGCGGATCTCGACCCGGATCACGAACGAGGTGTCCGAGGTCAACCGCGTGGTGCTGGACGTGACGAGCAAGCCGCCGGGCACCATCGAGTGGGAATGACGTGAAAAAACGGGGCCCGGACTTCCGGGCCCCGTTTTTTGTTTCACGGCCGTCGTTTGCGGAATGACGCGCCGAGCATCAGGATCCCGCAGAACACCGCCCCGCCCGCGACGATCCAGCGGAAGTCGAAGGTGGGCAGCCAGCTGGAGCCGTCGGTGAGGACGTAGCCGGACACGAGCAGCGTCGCGACCCCGACGATCAGCGTGATCCAGTCGACCCCGCGGCGGCGGACCGGGGCTTCGGGCTCGTCGTAGGAGTAAGGGTTCTCAGCCACGGCGCACCTCCACCTGGCCCACGCCGTTGGTGACGTGGAGCGTGATCTTCTGTCCGCCGACGTTGTCGTCGCCGTTGTCGGTCCCGGTGATGGCCGGCTGGCCGACCCCGTTGGACGTGCGGTTCAGGCAGTCGACCTCGCCGGCGCTGTTCTCGCAGGTGAAGGTCACGTCCGCGGTGCGCGGCACGATGACCTCGGTGTTCCCGGCGCCGTTGGAGACCGTGGTGGCGACTGGCTCGCTCGCGGCCAGCTGGGTCAGGTCGATCTTCATGGTGCCCGCGGTGTGCCGGTAGACCGGCTGGAGCTCGGCCGCCGTATGCGGGGTCGCGGTCAGGTCGCCGACGCCGCCGCGCACGTCGAGGTTGTCGAAGGTGCTGGTCGTGAGCACCATCCCGGCGATCGAGAGCGGAATCGCGAGCCCGATCAGGCCGCGGGCGCCGCGAGCGAACGCACCCGCCACGAGCCCGACGCCCAGCACGGCGAGCGTCATGCCGATGATGTGCCGCAGCGAGAACCAGTCGAACCCGTTCAGCGAGAGCGCGACCCCGATGCCGGCCACGATCACCGCCACCCCGAGCGTGGCGGCCCCGATCTTGGACCGCCGCCGCGGCGGCCTCGGCGCGGAGTCGTTGTAGTCGCCGCTCGGAGGCGGCGGCGGTGGCGGTGCCGCCGGGTCAGGCAGATCCCAGCCCGCCGGGTCGGCGGCCAGCGGATCCCAGCCCGGTGCCGCCGCCGCGGGAGTCGGGGTGTCGCTGTTCATCGTGAAAGCTCCGGTTCCGGAAGCGGTTCCGTCCGCCGCGAACGCGACGACCGGCGCCGGTCGGTTGTCCTGCCCGCGGGTGCGATGCAGGAGATAAAGGCACGTGGCGAGCAACGCGAACCCGATCAGGCCGCCCCCGTCGAACCAGCCGCCGCCGAAGGTCCACCCGACAACCGGAATCACCGCGACAGTCAAGACGGCCGCGAAGGCCTTCGTCATGGTCGACTGCCCGCGCCCGATCAACGCCTCGAAGCCGGAGACCTCGTCGCCGTCGGAGGGGAAGAACAGCCACCCGAGCAGGTAAAGAACCAGCCCGAACCCCCCGAAAACAGTCGCCGCCGCCAACGCGACCCGAATCACCACCGGATCGATCCCGTAGCGATCCCCCAGCCCGGCCGCGACCCCCGCGACCTTCCGCCCCGAGTGCGGCCGCCGAGGCCTGCTGGCCCAGAAGTCCTTGACGGTCTCCTCGAACCCGTTCAGGGGGTTCGTACGGGGAGGCCGCACGTCGTTCGCACCACTCATGCCTCACAGCATGCTGGACCGCTGGGGGCGGCACATCGGGGAAGGTCCCTGAGGTTATCCCCGAGATCGGTCCCTTGCTGGGCGTCTGTCCGCCGAGTCTGGCCACGAGTCTTCCGTCTTCCGGGCGGGAGCGCGGTGAGTCAGCGAGAGAAGGGTCAGCCCTTGGGGAGGAGCGGGTCCAGCTTGGTCGCCAGGTCCTCTGCGGTTTTGCAGGAGGCAGCGGTGTCCTTGCCGCCGGTCACGAGGATGATCGCGCGAGAGTCGGTCTGAACCGACATGGATATCGTGCACTGGCCGGCCGACCCCAACTCGGCGGGATCTTCGATGAACTTCCGGCCGCCGAGGCTTCCGCTGCGAGCTTGTGTGGTGTTCTTGATGTCACTGTCATAGCGCTGGTCCTCTTGCAGGAGAAGTGCGACGTCGGTCGCGTTCAAGCCGCCGCTGGACTTTTGAGTGACGCAGGCTTTTCGCTCTTGTGCGATAGAAGATTTCGCCTTGGGATAGCCCGTGCCGCTCAATATTTGATCAAGAAGTGCGCACTGGTTCCGGTCGGCGAAGGGGTTTCCGGTGGAGGCGGATGGAGAAGCTGGTGCGTTCGGAGCTGCTTTGCCGTTGACGGATTTGTCGCACGCAGTCAGCGCGATCGCGCCCGCGCCGAGCAGAACCAGGAGCCTAGAGGTTCGCGTTGTGACCATTGGTTGTCAGTTTTCAGTTCAGCTGAGCGAAGAACTGCGTGTGTGTTCAATTAATGCGCAATGGCAAGGACTTCTTTTGCTGGTTCAACGGCATCCCTCTGTGTGCGCCGCGTGCGTCCTTCGGGCTGTCGGACTGGGTCTCGCTCGGTCTCTGCCATTGGATACTGCGGTCAGTTCTTCGGGAGTTTCGGGTCCACGGCTACGGCGACTTGCTCGGCCTTTTTGCAGGCACCTGCAGTGTCGGTGCCGGACGCGGCGATGACCAGCGCGCGGGCGTTGGGGCCGACGCTCATTCCGACTTGGCACCCGCCGGCGATTCCCAGTGGCTCCGGTTGCTCGATAAACGGCCGGTCGCCGAGCTTCCCTGAGCGGGAGGTCTTGGGATCCCGGATGTTGTCGGTGTACTTCTGGCCGTTCTGCAGCGCTATCCCGACAGTGATCGAGAAGAATTTGTCCTGGGCAGTGGACGTGAACTGTGCTTGGCAGCTTCGCTGGGAGTCCGCGACGGAAGGAGTTGCCGGCGAGTAGCCCTGCCCGGCGAGAATCTCGTCGAGGATTTTGCATTGATCGAGCGATGCGAAAGGGTTTCCCGCGTTTGCTGCTGAAGAGCTCGACGTGCTAGGGGCGGTCTTCGGTTGCGGTGCACCGCTGACAGAGTTGTCGCAACCCGCGACTGTCGCGAAAGCAAGCGCGGCTCCGGCAAAGACGGCGAATTTATTCTTCCTCGTCACTGATTGTCCAGCTTCTTGTTCAGTTCCTGGAAGGAAACGGTGTGCGCGCTTTCGGTTTCGCGATAGTTCTTGCGAGCAATGTCCATTGCATCCCGGGCGACTTGCACTGCTTCATACATTATCTGCAAATTGGGGAGCATTGAGTCTGGCCTGCCGTCGGCGACGGTCGTGTTGAATTTCGCCACCTTATTTGCATACTCAGAGCCGCCCATCTTGGCGTTTTGCGCCAAGAGTCCGAGGCTGTAGTGCATGGGGTCGAAGCCTTTGAGAAAGAAGTCGCACGCCTCCATGTACGCGTGGAACCCCTCCTCATTCACCGCGAACGACCCGTTCTGCGCCAACGTCTTCAGTGTGTTCCCGGCCGTCTTCATCTTCTGCGCGGCCTCATGGCTCCCCGGGCCTTCGGTCAGCCCGGCCAGGAAGTCGTTGCCCGCCGTGCCCGCGGCGGGTGAGCTTTCGGTCGAAGACTTCTTGTCCCAGACGATGTCTGCCATCGGTTGCTCCTAGATCTGCGCGAGTGAGGGGGATCAGCCGCCGAGAACCGGGGGAGTGATCTTCTCTCCGTCCGGTCCTCGTTCCGGCTTGACCTCGAAGACCTCGTCCGGATCGATCTGCGTCGGGATCTTGTTCTTGTGTTCCTTGTCCTCTTCCTTTTTCTTCCCCGCACTCGCCGCGCCAGCGCCAGCTCCCGCCGCACCGGGCTTCCCGCCCTTTCCAGCGTTCGCGGCAGCCGTAGCGCCGCGCTCAAGCCGTTCGGCGGCACCCTTGCCGCCGGACTCACCGGGCTTTCCGGAACCGCCCGAGCCAGTCCCGCCGGTCACTCGGCCACCGGCGCCACCCCGGCCAGCACCGCCGCCTGACCGGCTGCGCGGCGTGTCTTCTCCAGCATTGCTGACACCGCCTCCGCCCAAAGCGAGCCCCTCCGGAGAGAGACGACCACCGATGCTCGGCGTTGTCCGCAGGTTGTTCCCGCCCCCTGACACCGCGGGGTTGCTGAGCGGCCCAGTGCCCGTATTGATCCCCGGGCCAGGGCTGTAGGGAACGCCCGGAGGGTTTCCGCCTCCCCCAGGCGGGAAGGAGGTGACCGGAGCGGGACCGCCAAGCGGCGGATTCGTGCCCGTGAACCCATTCCCAGGCCCGCCAGTCACCGGACCCGGCCCACCAGGTCCGACATAAGGTCCGTTAGAGGTCCCACCGGAGACAGTCACCGGCGCAGCACTGCTCGCATGGGTGCTGTCGTTGTTCATCTGCGGCGGCGGAGAATAGACCGGCTGCGTAGTCGACGTCTCGTGATACGTCGTGTCCAACCCGTGCATCACCTGGACCGCCTGCTGGTGCGCGGCGTCGGCCTGCTGCTGCTTGGCCGCCACGTCGCCCATCGCGATCACGCCCTGCAACGGGTTGCCGTTCTGGAGCTGCTCCGTCGCCTTGGCCATTTCGGCCTTCTGATTGAACCCAGTCGGCTCCGGCATGTTCTTGTGCGCGTAGTCGGCCGCCGCGGACTGCTGGGAGTAGCGGTTCGACACCAGCTGCATCGCGCTGCCGGTTTTCTCCGTATGGTCCGCCGTGCTCTGGAAGAACGAATGCGCCTGCGCAGCGGCCGTGCCCTGCCACTCGGCTCCAGCGGTGTCTGCCGCGTCGCGGAACCGGTTGGACGCCTCCGCAAGCCAGTTGCCGTATGTGTTCGTCACGCGGCTGCGGTCGTTGATGCCCTCGAAGTTCAAGCCCTCGTTGACCATTTTGTGCAGGTCTTCGTGGCTGTACGACGCGTAATTCGCGTCCGGCGCGGGCGCGTCGCCGCGGGTTTGCTGGCCCTGGAGCAGCTGCTGGCCCTGCTGGACCGAGTACTGCGAGGCGTCCCGCTCAGTCGCTCCGCGCGTCTCGGGCGAGTCCACTCCTACGGAGAAGATCTGGTTCACGTTCTGCGTCCGGGCGTAGTAGTCGCCCGCGGACTCGACGTGCTCCGCGCGATGCTGCTCGGTCATCTCCGCCCCCGTGTACGCACTGTGATCACTCGCCACCTGCATGGTACCGAGTCCCGGCGGGCGGCAGGGAGGTTCGCCGAATTTCCCGGACCGGCCATCCGGGGGAATTGATCAGGGCCTTCCCCGATGTCCGCGCCGCTTCCGCGTGTGACGATGGACCTCGTGCAGGACTTTCTCGACATCAGTGCCTCAGGGCGGGTTTCCTCGGCCGAAGAGGAGCCCTCGGCACTCGTGTCCGCCCAGGCGATGGAGGTCGCCGAACCCGAACCGCGGCCCAAGATGTACCGGCGGCGCTCCGGGCGGGCTGTCGCGGGCGTCGCGAGCGGGCTCGCGGACCACCTTGGGGTTCCGGTCGTCTGGGTCCGCGTCGTGTTCGCGCTGCTGGCCGCACTCAACGGAGCCGGCCTGCTCGCGTACGGCCTGCTCTGGGTGTTCGTGCCGCAGAGTTCCGAGGAAAGCGAGATCGCGCCCAAGGCCCGCGACCGGCAGCAGGCGTACGGGCTGATCGCGCTCGGCATCGGGCTCGCGATCGCCAGCAGCACGCTTACTGGCGCCATCCGCGGCTGGGTCGCGGTGCCGCTCGCGCTCGCCGCGCTCGGTGCGGCGGTCGTCTGGCGGGAGGCGGACGAGTCGCAGCGGCGGCGCTGGCGCGTCGGGGCCCGGGACGGACTGGTCGGCGAGGGCGGACGGCTCGCGGCGATCGTCCGGATCCTCGCCGGGGTCGCGCTGGTGGCCACCGGCATCGGCTTCGTCGTGTTCGCCAGCGGCGACTTCGACCAGGTCAAGTTCGCCCTGATCGCGGTGCTCGCGACGCTGATCGGCGTCGCCGTCCTCACCGTTCCGTTCTGGCTGCGGCTGGTCCGCGACCTCGGCGAGGAACGCCAGGCCCGCATCCGCACCGACGAGCGCGCCGAGATCGCCGCGCACCTGCACGACTCCGTCCTGCAGACCCTCGCGCTGATCCAGCGCCAGGCCGACCAGCCCGCCGAGGTCGCGCGCCTCGCCCGCGGCCAGGAGCGCGAGCTGCGCGGCTGGCTGTACGGCCCCGGCGGCTACGGCAAACCCAGCGACAAGCGGACCAAGGAAGAGGAAGAAGGCACCCGCCAGCAGCTGTCCGAGGCGCTCGCCGCGGCGTGCGGCGAGGTCGAGGACCAGTTCGCGATCTCGGTCGGCCAGGTCGTGGTCGGCGACGCCGAGCTGAACCCGCCGCTCACCGCGCTCGTGCAGGCGGCCCGCGAGGCGATCGTCAACGCGGCCAAGCACGCGGGCGTCGACGAGGTCAGCGTGTTCGCCGAGGTCGAACCCACCGAGGTCACCGTGTTCGTGCGCGACCGCGGCAAGGGCTTCGACCCGGACGTCGTGCCCGCGGACCGGCACGGCCTCGCCGACTCGATCCGCGGCCGGATGGAACGCCACGGCGGCACCTGCAAGCTGCGCACCGCGCCCGGCGAAGGCACCGAGGTCCAGCTCGCCATGCCGGTGAAAGCGAGCAAAGGGGTGGCGTGACCTCGCTATGCTCGGGGGCAGGCGAAGCGAGGGAGTGGGCAGTCGTGACGGAGAGCCAGCGGGAACCGGTCAAGGTCTTTCTCGTGGACGACCACGCGTTGTTCCGCGCGGGAGTGCGCACGGAGCTGGATTCGATCACCGACGAGGTGCAGGTCGTCGGCGAGGCCGGGTCGGTCGCCGAGGCGGTCGCCGGCATCGCGCGCACCAGTCCGCAGGTCGTGCTGCTCGACGTCCACATGCCCGACGGAGGCGGGGCCGAGGTGCTCCGCCGGGTGCGCCCGGAGCTGCCGGACGTGGTGTTCCTCGCGCTGTCGGTGTCCGACGCCGCCGAGGACGTCATCGCGGTCATCCGCGCCGGCGCGCGCGGATACGTCACCAAGACGATCTCGTCGAAGGAACTCGTCCGCGCGGTGGTCCGGGTGTCCGACGGCGACGCGGTGTTTTCCCCGCGCCTGGCCGGTTTCGTCCTCGACGCTTTCGCCGACCGTCCCGGCTCCGCGCCGATCAACGACCCCGAACTGGACCTGCTCACCCCGCGCGAGCGCGACGTCCTGCGCCTGCTCGCCCGCGGTTACGCGTACAAGGAAATCGCGTCCGAGCTGTTCATCTCGGTGAAGACGGTCGAGACGCACGTGTCGAGCGTCCTGCGCAAGACCCAGCTGTCCAACCGCTACGAGCTGTCCCGCTGGGCCTCGGACCGCCGCCTCGTCTAAGCCGGAGTAAGTTCCTCTTCCGGAGCCACCGCCGGTTTGCGCCGCAACCGGGTCAGCGCGACGCCGACGAGCACCACGAGCATGCCCGCGATCACGCGCAGATTCAGCTGCTCGTGCAGGAACACCGCGCCGAGCGACACCGAGACCACCGGCAGCAGATAGCCGACCACCGACGTGGCCACCGCGCCTTCGCTCGCCAGCAGCTGGTAGTTGAGCGCGAACGCGATCCCGGTCGAACCGAGGCCGAGGATCACCACCGCGATCAGCGCGACCGGGCTCAGGTGCACCGGCGTGAACCCGCCGAACGGCATGGCCAGCACCAGAAACCCCGTGGCCAGCAGCATTTGCCCGGCGGCGATCGCGTACGGCGAGGAGCCGGTGTTCGACAGGTGCCGTCCTTCGTAGACGAACGCGAACCCGTAGCTCGCCGCGGCGGCGAGGCAGGCCAGCGCGCCCCAGCTGAGCAGTCCGGACGCCTGCCACGGCGCGAAGATCAGCAGAATCCCGCCGAGCCCGACCACCAGTCCGGCGATCCGCGTGGCGTTCATCCGGTTCCGCACCCCGAGGAACGGAGCCGCCACGAGCACCCAGAGCGGGGTGGTGGAGTTCAGCACCCCGGTGATGCCGGAGTCCACAGTGGTCTCGCCGATCGCGAAAAGCAGGAACGGCACGGCATTGTGGAAGAACGCCGCGACGAGCAGGTGTCCCCAGGTACGTCGTTCCGCCGGCAGGCTCCGCCGGCCGATCGCGCACAGCGCCAGCAGCACCGCGGCGCCGAGCACGAGCCGCGCGAGCACCAGCTGTACCGGGGAAAACGCTTCCAGCCCCAGCTTGATCCAGAAAAAGCTCGAACCCCACATCAACGCGAGCGCCGCGATCCTCAGCAGCGTCTTCGTCTCGCTCACCCCAGGTCCCTCCTTTGTCTCTCCAGGCCAGCTTCTCCGCGGTGAGCTGTAAGGACAAGCGAAAATAACTGCAGGGACAATTAAGCAAAGCTGTAGGATTGAAGGCATGCTCGATGTACGGCGCATGCAGGTGCTGCGCGCGGTGATCACGAGCGGTTCGATCACTGCCGCAGCAAGGAATCTTGGGTACACGCCGTCGGCGATCAGCCAGCAATTGGCGGTGCTCGAACGCGAAGCGGGCACGCCGTTGCTGGAACGCGTCGGCCGCGGTGTCCAGCCAACCCCGGCGGGGACGCTGCTGTCCGAACACGCCGAGACACTCAGCGCGGAGCTGGCCCGAGCCGAGGCCGCGCTCACCGAACTGAAGGAAGGCCGCACCAGCAAGCTCGCCATCCGCTATTTCGCCACGGCGGGCGCGACGATGGTGCCATACGCGGTGGCCGCGCTTCGTCGCGAACACCCCGGCGTGTGGCTCGATCTCAAGCTCATCGACCCGGGCGACCCGCTCACCGAGGTCGAGGAAGGCCGCGCTGACCTGGCGATCATCGTGTATCCGCGGCCGGCGGAGCCGGGCCGGGGCATCGAGCTGGTGCCGCTGCTGGACGATCCGTACCGCGCGGTCCTGCCGCGTGCGCATCGGCTGGCCCGCAAACGTGTTCTCGACCTGACCGACCTCGCCGACGAACCGTGGGTCGGCGTCGATCCGATCCCTGGTGCTTGCCGGGCGATCCTGGAAGGCGCCTGCGCGTCGGCGGGTTTCCACCCGAACGTCGTGGTCGAGTCCGAGGATTATCCGTCGGCCCAAGGGTTCATCGCCGCCGGGCTCGGCGTCGGGCTGGTCCCGGAGCTAGGACTCGGCACGCCGCATCCGGGCGTGGTCGTGCGCCGCGTTCGCAATCCGCAGCCGAGCAGGCACATTCACGCGGCGGTGGCCGCACGGGTCGCGGGCAGTCCGGCCGTGCAGACGTTCCTCGAAGCCATGCAAGAGGCGACCGAGAACGTCGCCTGACGCCCGGCTCAGACGAACAGCAGCTGCGAAACGCCGATCCCGATCAGGATCGCGCACAGGATCGCCGCGACGGTCAGGATGAGCCGCCGACGCGCGGCCGCCTTCTCGCGAACAGCCTGCGCGGACGCGGCCTGCTGTGCTGGCGTGGGCGTGTAGCGGGCGGTCGGCTGCTGCATCGCTTGCTGCTGCATCGGCTGCGGCGGAGCGGGAGCCTGCGGCACCTGCTGGACCGGGAGCTGCATGAGCGGAGCCGGTTGCTGCGCGGGCGTCGGCGGTTGCCGCGGCGGCATGATGTGCTGGGTGGCGTCCGGCTGGATCTGCTGCGTGACCTCGGGCAGATGGGGCTGCTGCGTCGGCACCGGCCGCGACGCCGGAACGGTCGGCAGCGCGGGCGCGGTCGGCGGAATGAACGCGGTCTGCTCGCGTCCGACGGTGATCGCCTTCAGCGCGTGGACGGTGTCGTCCATGGTCGGCCGGGCCGACGGGTCAGCGCGGAGCATCTTCTGCAGCGCTCCGGCGAGCGGGCCCGCGTTCTCAGGCGGCCGTTCCGGGGACTGGCCGTCGTCACCGAACGGCGGCACGCCCTCGACCGCGGTGTACAGCGTCGCGCCCAGCGAGAACACGTCTGCAGCTGCCGACGGGGGAGCGCCTCGGGTGACCTCAGGCGCCCGGTAAGCGGCGTGCGGACCGCCGCCGGTGATGCCGATGTCGGTCAGCTTGACGCTGCCGTCGTCCGCGAGCAGCACGGTGTTCGGTTCGAGCGTGCGGTGGACGATGCCCGCCGAGTGGATCGACGCCATCGCGTCGCCGAGCTGAATGCCCAGGAACGCGGCCTGCTCCGGCGTGAGGCGGCCGTGCTCGGCGAGGAACACCGACATCCCGCGCGACGGGATGTACTCCATCACCAGCCACACGTCCTGGCCGTCGGGCAGCACGTCGTACACCGTGATCGCGCACGGATGGTCGATCCTTGCCGCGGCCTTGCCCTCTTCCATCGCCATCGCGCGGGCCTGTTCGGCACGGTCGGTCGGCAGGCCGACGGGCAGGTACATGCGTTTGACGGCGACGGTCCGGAACAGCCGCGTGTCGAACGCGAGCCACACGATGCCCGCGCGGCCGCGTCCGATCGGCTGGTCGAGCCGGTACCGCTCGCCGACGATGCTGCCTTCTGAACTCAATGCTGTCCCTGGATCGCTAGCTGGTCGCAGTCGGCGGCGCCGTCGCCGAGGTTTCCGACTGCGGCGGCTTGGTCGGCGACTGCTTAGTCTGAGACACCCGCGTCTGCGACGGCTGGTCCTGCGTCGGAGTGTCCTCCGCCGTAGTGGACTTCCGCGAGTGCCGCGTCGACTGGGTCTCTCGTGTTGAGCTTTCCCGGGAAGACGTAGGCGGGGACGTAGTGGTTGCGTCGGAAGGCGGCTGTGTGACGGACGTCGGCGCGACCGCGGACGACGAAGCGGGCGGAGCCGGCTGCGAGGCGTCCGGCGGATTGCCCGGGGTCAGCAGCCACACGCCGAGCGCGACCAGGCCGACCACCACGACTCCGCCGATCAGCGCGGGCTTCTTCCAAGCGCCGGGCTTCTCGTCCTCGTCGTCCTCAGGCGCGGTCTGCACCCGGGTGCGAGGCGCGGGGTCCTCGTCGTACGGGTCGTCCTCGTAGTGCTCCGGCACCGGGACCGCGCGCGTCGCGGCGAGGCCGTTGCGGCTCGGGTCGCCGTAGAGCGGCGGTTCCTGGTAGCCGTCCTGGTGGTAGCCGCGGTCGTCGTAGTCGTCCTCCGGGTAACCGGAGCCCGGCGGGTACGGGTCCTCGCCGTAGTACTGCTGCGCGCTCGGGTCGTACTGCTGCGTGACGCCCGGGTCGTCGAGCAGCGTGCCGGAGTGGCTGGCCTGTTCGTCGTCGTGGTGCAGCAGACCGGCCGCTGCCGCGCCGCCCGCCGCGCCAAGCGCAGCCGCGCCGAGGGTGCCCGAAGACGAGGCCATCATCGTGTCGCCGTCCGCGCCGCCGAGCGGGGTCTCGCCGCGCGCGACCGCGGACAGCAGCTCTTCGCATTCGTCGGCGGTCGGCCGGTGCTGGGTCTCCGGGTGCAGCAGCACCGCGAGCACGCTCGTCAGCGGACCGGACTGCCGCGGCGGGTTGATCTGCCCGGCGGCGACCGCGTGCAGCAGGCTCAGCGTGTTCTCGGAGAGACCGAACGGCGGCTGTCCCTCGCAGGCGGCGTACAGCGTGGAGCCGAGCGAGAAGACGTCCGACTCGGGGCCGGGGTCGCCGCCGATCGCGACCTCGGGGGCCAGGTAGGCGGGGGTGCCGGCGATCATCCCGGTCTTGGTGACCGTGACGTCGTCCTTGGCCCGCGAGATGCCGAAGTCGGTGATCTTCACGGTGCCGTTGCCGGCGAGCAGGATGTTGCCCGGCTTGATGTCGCGGTGCACGATGCCGACCGCGTGCGCCTCGCGCAGGGCGGCGGAGATCTGCGCGCCGATCCGGGCGACCTCCAGCGGCGGCAAGGTGCCCTTTTCCTGCAGCACCTGCGCCAGGCTGGTGGAAGCCAGGTATTCCATGATCAGGCAGGGCTGGCCGTTGTCGTCGGTGACGACGTCGAACACGGTGATCGCGTTCGGGTGGTGCAGCCGCGCGGCGATCCGGCCCTCGCGCATGGTGCGCTGCCGGGCGTCCTCCGCCTCGTGGTTCTCCAGCCCTGGCTGGAGAAGAAGCTGCTTGATGGCGACCGTACGGCCCAGCACCTCGTCGTGGGCGCGCCAGACGGCCCCCATCGCGCCGGAACCGATCTTTCCGACGATCCGGTACCGGTCGGCGACCAGACGACCCTCGTCGCTCACGCGACCTCCCTTTGGGGCTCCGACTTGCCGGGGCGGGACTTGTCTACCCCAAAGGGGTGAGTTCGAACCCGCCGCAGCACCGGAGCGTAGGCACCTGCTGTGGACCGTGCGCCGGTTTTGCCGAGACCGACCCGTGACAAGGCTAGGCGCTCACTCTGCGCACATGCACGCGGCACACGTCCGACGACCCGGCATAACCACGTTCGCGCAGGTCAGGAGTAGACCGCGGACAGGACGCGGGCCTGGGAGATCACATCCTGCTCGACGACGTCGAACAATTGGGTCACGCGCACCAGGGTGCCGTCGGCCTGGTGGACCAGCGCCACGGCGAACACCGAACCGTCGTCCTGGACGTGCAATTCCTGGACGTCGATCGAGTCGGCCCCGCTCCACGCGCGGACCAGATCGCCCGTTTCGCCGCGCGCGACGTTCGGGGCGAGCAGCGAAAGCGCGTTCTCCGGCTGGTGGTCGATCGAGGCGTAGAACTTGCGCACCGCTTCGAGTTTCACCGGGTCCGGCGCGGCCGCCGACGAGGTGGCGGACTTCTTATGCGACTCCGCCGAGAACGGGGCGCTCGGCGCGGAAGACGACGAGGTGCCGGAAGTGGTCTGCGGGGTCGTGGCACCCGAATTCGACGGCGTGGTGGCCGCGGAATCGGTGTGCTTGGACTGGGTCGTGCTTTCGCTCTGCCCCGACGTCGTGCCGCCGGACGAGTGGCTCTTGCGCTGCTGCGGGACGGCTTGGCCGCCGAGCGCTGCCGCGCCGCTGAATCCGGCGGGCATCGCGGTTTCCTCGGCGACCGGAACGGTGGGCCGCGGTCCGCCGCTGAGCAGCGAGGCGGTGACGACGGCGCCGGCGACGAGCGCGCCGGCTCCGACGAGCCCGGCCAGCTTCGCGCGACGGGCGAGCTTGCTCTCGGGCTCTTCGACGGGGTCCGCGACCCGGACGACCGGGCGGCGGGTGCGCGGCGGCAGGTACTTCTGCGGTTCGCGGAACACCTGCTCGAGATACTCGCGGTCGGCTTCGGCCACGTCCTCGAGCAGCTCCGGCGGGATCACGTCCTCGACGCGCACGGCGTCGGGTTCTCGCCGGGTTCGCTGCCGTTCAAGCACGAAAGTCCTCGCTCTGGGGGTTCGGGGCAGGACACGACACGGTGGCGGTGTCCCCGGGGCGGTCCGGACTGCCGATTCGTGGTCGGCACCGGGCCTTGTAGTCGCCAGGTAACCCTGTGCCGACAGGCGGCCGCCAGACTCCGTCGCCGGAATGCCGCCGTCGTACGACGAACGGCAGCTTATGTCACCCAACCGGACGAGGGAACAACCGCTCACCGCTCCGCACGTGCATCGGCATTTGCAGACAGAGTGCTGGTCAGCGGCCGTCGTCGGTGATCTTGCCGTTGTCGTCGAACGTGAGCGTGCGCTGCTCGGTGCTCTTGCTGCCGTCCTGGTGCGTGACCTCGACGGTGTTCACCGTGGTCCCGTGCTGCGGGTCGATGGTGACCTTCTTGACCTCGAAGTACGCGACGTCGGCGTAGCGCTTGCGCAGGCCCTGCGCACCCTGCTGCTTGAGGTCGCCGGACGTGACCGACGAGGCCTCCGACGGGTCGGTGGTGACGTTGTTGAAGAACTTCTCGGAGTTGTTGCCCATCGTGTTCGGGTCGGCGGCCGTGAAGTACGGGTCCTTCGTTTCCCGCTGAGCGGGAGTGACCGGCGGCTTCTCCGGCGGCTCGCTCGACGAGGGCGAGTCCGTGGTGGTCGGCGCGGACGTCTTGCCGCTGGTGCCGGTCCCGGGACCGGACGGCGTGGTCATGCCGGTGGAGTTGCTGCTCGCGGAACTGCTCGGGCCGGAGCCCTGCTGCGGGTGCGTGCCGTTGTCCGAGGTGACGCCGTCCGGGCTGGTGCTGGCGCCGCTGCGCGGGACGTTGCCGCCGACCCCGCCGTGCTGTCCGTTCGGGATGAGCGCGCTGAGGTTCGGGTTGCCGCCGTTCTGCCTGCCGGGCCAGCCGCCGCCACCGACCGCGTCGGTCGTCGTGGTGGTGGGCCCGCCGACCAGGAACGTCCCGGCGAACAGCAGCCCGACGACCACCGCGCCGGACGCGCCGGTGGCGAACCACGCGGCCTTGCGCCAGGTCTTCGGCGGGGTGACCGACGCGGGCACCGAGCCGAGGTCGAACGTGCCGAGGCCGTCCAGCAGCGGCGCGGCGTACACGCGCACCTCGCCGTCCTGCTGCTCTTCTTTCTCCGGCGTCGAGACGGCGGGCTCGCCGAGGGTGACGCGCTGGCGCCGGGGAGGCTCTTCCTCGACCGGGTTCAGTTCGACGCGTTCGCGCGGGCTGTCCGGCCGGTTGGCCAGCGCGGCGGAGGTGGTGGCGACGCGTTCCTGCCGGGTGCGCCGGGTCGGCTGGGGGAGCGCGCTCTCCGGCGGCGGCGCGAAGGCGCGGTGCTCCTCGGGGATCCGGTCCTGCGGAGGCGCGAAAGCTGCGCGGGATTCGGCCCGGCGGCTCTGGGATTCCGGCCGCCGGGCAGGCGGGGCGGCTTGGCGGCGCTGCGGTTCGGCTGATGGGCCAAGGGGAACGACGGTCTGCCGGGGCTCGGCCAGCCGATCCGGGACGGAGGCCTGGCGGCCCTGCGGCTCGACCGGAGCGCGGCGGCGCTGCGGCTGAGGGAGCGGGGGTTCGCCGACCGGCAACGTGCCGCTCGAGGTGGGGAAAACCGGCTGGTTCGGGGCCAGGCGGTTCCCGTCGTCGGGTGCCCGGTTCGAGCGCGGAGCCGGTGCGCCGCGCTGTTGCGGGTTCTCGCTCCCGCGCTGCACCGGAGCGGCCGGGCCGCCGCCGGTGCGGTGCCGGTGATGACCGGCGGCGCGGGCGGGCACCACGGGAGTCCAGGTGCCGTCGGCGCGGACGCGGTGCCGTCCGGGAACGGTGACCTCGGCGTCCGACACCGCGCCGGGGCGGTCAGCGTGCCGCGGACCGCCCATCGTGTTTCCCGTCATGCCGGTCCGACCCCTCCGCGAGAGGGGCGTGACGGCGCCGGGGCCGTCGTCAACCCGAACGGAGCAGGGAGGAAGAGAACGACGCTTGCGTCCACACTTGCGAACTCCCGAGCAAATGCACGCGCACGCGGAGAACGGCGCGCGGAGCCGCAGCTCCCGCGCGTCCTCCGGGCATAGCCCGGCGCAGACGCCAGGGTCCTCACGGACTTCACAGTAGGAAACCGGCAGGCGAATGTCTTCACCCATCCTGCAACTTGCACCGGTTTCACTCGACCGGGCGCGCCCGAACGGGCGGCACGTCACGCAGCGCAGCATGCCGCCCGGTATTTCCCCAGTTCGGGGACTACTTAGCCGCCACTGCGGTACTTCGCCTGCGTCGACTGGAGGGCCTTGACCGACGTCGCGCCGCTACCGACCGCGATGACGATGGCGAGGATGTCCAGCACGACGTTGCCGGAAGTGAGCAGCCAGGCGAACAGCGAGGCCGCGGTGGCACCGCCGGCCAGCGCCCAGCGGCTGCGCACGTACTGCGCCACCGGAGCCCCGCCCGCCCGCTTGCCGGCCGCGTTGTTCAGCATGGCCAGGTAGCCGACGTGGCCGAGGGACGCCAGCACGCTCGCGATCGCGATGATGACGGCGATGATGTTAATCATGTGTCCAGTCTGCCCGGTTTCCGTGCGGCGCGAATCGGGGATGCCCCGGATACCGCGTCAGCGGCCCAGCCTGCCGCGGCCGAGGTTCAGCAGCAGCATCGCGAGCTGACGGCCCTCCGGGCCCAGTTCGCGGTAGCGCGCGAGCACGTCCATCTCGCGGTTGTAGACGATTTTCGTGCCGCCCGCGGCCATCCGGGCCGCGCCGATGGTCTTCGACACCTCTACCCGGCGCTTCACGAGCCGGAGGATTTCGGAGTCGAGGAAGTCGATCTCCTCGCGAAGCGACGAGATGTCGTCGCCCGCCGGGGTGTGCTCGGCGGGCTGTCCGTCGGCGTTCTGCGTCTGCGCGTTCATCGGGACCTCTCTGAAGTCCGGACTCCCCATGGCCCTGGGACGGCGAAAGCCCCGGGTCCAGTGGACTCCGGGGCTGCGGGTGATGGCGGGTGGGGCACTACGCGATCACGGGAGCCGGAGTCCGGGTCCCGTAAAAAAATCGCTTGCTGCTGTGCCGCACGGGTTCAGTATGGCACAGGCGCGCCCGGTCGCCGCCGGAACGCCCGCACCCGCGCGTGCAGCACCAGGCTGATGAACAGCCAGAACAACGGCATCGCCGGCCAGAAGAACAGCGCGCCGCCGACGGCCCATCGGACGATCAGCAAGGTCGCGAGCACCGCGACGATCCCGAGATGTACGCGCAGCGCCGGATGTTCGCGCAAGGCGGCCCGGGTGAGCGGCCAGCCGCCGCGCGGTCGTACTGGCTCCGTGCGGGGGAGATCGGAGGTGAGTTCGCCGAGCTCGTCGGTAAAGCGGACGGCGTAGACCGCGCGCAGCCGCTCTTCCACCTCTTCGAGAGTGAGCCGTCCTTCGGAACCGGCGGCCTGGATGGTCTCGGCGACGCGCTCGCGGTCGCCGTCGGAAGCCCTCAGCCGGGCGGGAATCTTGTCGTCCATGCCGTTCGATGCTCCGCGTCGCGACGGCCTCGCGCGTCGGACGCGAGGCGACACTGCGGCGTACGTCGACAAGCGCAGGCCGACCCCGTGGCTGTTCCGGGACTGTCGTACCCCCGGGGTAGCGTTGACAGACGATGGACACCCTCTTCGATCTCCCCGCAGACCCGCCCGCCCGCGCTGCCCGGCCGGGAACCGCAGACCTGCTCGAGGACCTCAACCCCGCCCAGCGCGAGGCGGTGACGCACGCCGGAGGTCCGCTGCTGGTCGTCGCGGGAGCCGGATCGGGCAAGACACGCGTGCTCACGCGCCGGATCGCCTACCTGCTCGGCCAGCGCGGCGTGCATCCGGGCGAGATCATGGCGATCACGTTCACCAACAAGGCCGCCGCCGAGATGCGCGAACGCGTCGCGGCGCTCGTCGGCAAGCGCGCGAACGCGATGTGGGTGTCCACGTTCCACTCGATGTGCGTGCGGATCCTGCGCCGTGAGGCGAAAACCCTCGACATGTCGTCGAGTTTCTCCATCTACGACTCGGACGACACGAAGCGGCTCATCACGCTCGTGGCGCGCGATCTCGACATCGACCCGAAGAAGTACGCCGCGCGCACGCTCGCGGTGCACATCTCGAACCTCAAGAACGAACTGGTCGATCCGGACGAGGCGGCCTCGAAGGCGGCCAACGACCTGGAGCGCCGGGTCGCCGAGGTCTACACCGAGTACCAGCGCAGGCTGGCGAGCGCGAACGCGTTCGACTTCGACGACCTGATCATGCGGACAGTGTCGTTGCTGCAAGCGTTCCCGGACGTCGCGGAGTACTACCGGCGGCGCTTCCGGCACGTTCTGGTCGACGAGTACCAGGACACCAACCACGCGCAGTACACCTTGGTGCGCGTGCTGGCCGGCACCGAGGCCACGGATACGGGGATCGAGCCCGCCGAGCTGTGCGTGGTCGGCGACGCGGACCAGTCCATCTACGCCTTCCGCGGCGCGACCATCCGCAACATCGAGGAATTCGAACGCGACTTCCCGAACGCGCACACGATTCTGCTGGAGCAGAACTACCGCTCCACGCAAACGATCCTGTCCGCGGCCAACGCCGTGATCGCACGCAACCCCAACCGGCGCGCCAAGCGGCTGTGGACCGATTCGGGCGACGGCGAGAAGATCGTCGGCTACGTGTCGGACAACGACCACGACGAGGCCGCGTTCGTCGCCGGGGAGATCGACTCGCTGGCGGAGAAGGGCGAGGCGGACTACTCGGATGTCGCGGTGTTCTACCGCACCAACAACCAGTCGCGGGTGTTCGAGGAAATCTTCATCCGGCTGGGCCTGCCGTACAAGGTCGTCGGCGGCGTGCGGTTCTACGAGCGGCGCGAAGTGCGGGACATGATCGCGTACCTGCGCGTCCTCGCGAACCCGGACGACACGGTCAGCCTGCGGCGGATTCTCAACGTCCCCAAGCGCGGCATCGGCGACCGTGCCGAAGCGGTCGTCGCGACGCACGCGGAACGGGAGCGGATTTCGTTCTGGGCCGCGTTGCGCGATGCGGTCGAGGACAAGGTGGCGCTGCTGAACCCGCGCTCGGCCAAGGCGATCACCGGATTCGTGACGCTGCTGGACGAACTGCAGGAGATGGCGTCGTCCGGCACCGAGGTGCACGACCTGCTCGAAGCGGTCCTGGAACGCACCGGCTACCGCGCGGAGCTCGAGGAATCGGACGACCCGCAGGACGCTTCGCGCGTTGAGAACCTCACCGAATTGGTGACTGTGGCGCGCGAATTCGCCGAGTTCACCGCCGAGGTCACCAACGACGAAAACGCGGAACTGGTCCTGGACGACGGCGTCCCCGCCCCTGGCTCGCTTCCTGCTTTCCTGGAGCGAGTTTCGTTGGTCGCGGACGCCGACTCGATCCCCGCCGCAGACGGCGGCGAGGAAGGCGACGGCGGTGCGGGCGTGGTCACTTTGATGACCGTGCACACCGCGAAGGGCCTGGAGTACCCGGTCGTCTTCTGCACCGGCTGGGAAGACGGCGTCTTCCCGCACATGCGCGCCCTGGGCGATCCCGCGGAGCTGGCCGAAGAACGCCGCCTGGCCTACGTGGCGATTACCCGTGCGCGGCAACGACTTTACGTGTCGCGTGCGCTGACCCGGTCGGCCTGGGGACAGCCGCAGATGAACCCGGCTTCCCGCTTCCTGGACGAACTGCCGCCGGACCTCGTTGACTGGCGGCGCCTGGAACCGTCCTCGCCCGGCTTCGGAAACTTCGGCTCCTCTTCCGGTTCCTCCTCGGGCCCCCGAGCCGCGACGACGTGGGGCCGCAGGTCCTCGACGTCGTCGACGTCTTCGAGTTCGCCGTTCGGGAAGGGCTGGAAGGAGACGGTGGCTCTGAAGCTGGACGTCGGAGACCGGGTGAGCCACGACAAGTACGGCCTGGGCACGGTCATCTCCTGCGACGGCATCGGCCCGCGCGCGACGGCGACGATCGACTTCGGTGCGTCGGGCAAGGTCCGGCTCATGCTGATCGGCAGCGTGCCGATGGTGAAACTCTGACTACTGCCGCGGCCCCGGTGGTCTGATCCTCCGTGCCGGGTGCCGGGTGCCGGGTGCCGGGTGCCGGGTGCCGGGTGCCGGGTGCCGGGTGCCGGGTGCCGGGTGCCGGGTGCCGGGTGCCGGGGTGCCGGGGTGCGTTCCTCGATGGCTTCTTGTCGGCTAGGCCCGTCTCCTGGGCCGGATTCTCCGTGATCCCGCCCGCCAGCACAGTCGGGCAGATCGAGCCGGGCGGGGCTTCCAACGCCCGCCGCTGCGCTCGCCGACCTCACGGATGAGGACGTCCCCGTGCCGCCGCTGCTCCGCGGGTTGCCCCAAGCTGGTTCGCCACGGCAGGGACTGGCTGCGCCGATACCCGGCACAGCCCTCGTCTTCATCTCTGCCTCCGCACGGTCCGCCGCGCCGCCACTGGATGTCTCTCTGGGCGCTGGCCCCTCGACCCTCTGTCGTCTGATGCTGTCCGTGCTCACAACATGCAGCGATCGTGCCCGGAGCCGGAGCCGCGATGCCTTCCCCCGCCCCGTTCTGGACATCTTTCGCCGGACCGAGTGAACTCCCCCGCGATCCGCCCGATCTTGTCGGTCCCCTCCGGCATACTTGACTTCATCGAACACAAGTTCGATGAAATGCGGTATGCTGTGGAAGGGACGCAGGGGATGGACGCGGTGCTGTTTGGGGTATTTGCCGCTGGGGTACAGGAGTACTTGAGGAGAGTCGCGGGGACGGTTGCTGTGGGGACGGCAACCCGGCCAGCTCGGGACGTGCCAGGGGATGTGGCACGGCTGGCCGCGGCATGGCGCGCGTTGCTGAGGCAACACGCATTGGGACCAGATGGCAGATGTGTCGTCTGCGGAGGAACGTCGCGCGCCGACGAGGGAATCGCGCGATGGATGCCGTGGCGAAGACGCGCGGACCTGTGCACGGTGTGGCAGGTAGCAGTCGCCTATTTCGTCCGTCGCCTTCCTGGCAACGATCCGTGACGCCCAAACCCGGCGGCGTAAGCCGAACTCGGCCGTTCACATTTCGTCTGGCGGAGACCGCCGCGAATTCCTTGCGCCACCGGGTTGTTCGGAGCGACTTCCACCCGATGCACTACGACGAAAGCAGGGCCGATTGACCGATGTGCTGCCGCAGCACGCGGACTCTCCACACGCGGCGCGGTTCGGCACCATCAGATTTCCCGTGCGCGAAGCAGATTCCATCGCTATGCGCCCAAGAGTGACCCGGGCAGTTCAGCTCCGATGGCGACCGCCGGGCGGCAGCACTTGTGACTGCACCAGTTGCCTGGCGGGGTGAGACGTGCGATTCAAGCTCAGACGGCGATCGTCGCGGCAACCAGCGTACGGGTTATCTGGCGGGCAAAATGTGCAGGCGAAGCTCGATGGCGACTGTCGCGCGGCTGAGTCTCGCACACCGGCTGCCTGACCGGCGAGACGCGCGGTTCGGTGCGGGTGAGCAGCCGGGGCAGCAGGATCATCTGGCTGCTAATTGCCCAGCGGGCGAGACGTGCAGGTCAGCTGACGTTCACGCCGCGGGCAGCGAGCCACGGGCGCGGGTCGATCTTCTTGCTGCCGTCCTGCCACACCTCGAAGTGCAGGTGCGGACCGGTGCTCTCGCCGCGGTTGCCGATCTCGGCGATCTGCTCGCCGCACTTGACCTTCTGGCCCTCGCGGACGGAGAAGCTGTTCATGTGGCCGTAGACCTGGATGGTGCCGTCGTCGAGCTGGACGCGTACCCAGAGGCCGAAGCCGCTGGCCGGGCCGGCCTGGATGACGGTGCCGTCGGAGGCGGCGTAGATCGGGGTGCCGATCGAGTTGGCGATGTCGATGCCGAGGTGGCTCGTGCCCCAGCGGGCGCCGAAGCCGGAGGTGAACGTGCCGTGAGCGGGCATGCAGGTCTTCGGACGGGCGGCCTCTTCGGCAGCCTGCCGCGCGGCTTCGGTTTCCGCCTGCACGCGGGCCTTGGTGACCTTGGCGCTGTCGGCCATCTTCGCGGCTTCGGCGGAGGCGTCGACGGCGTGGCCGGTCGGCAGCAGTTCGGGAGCTCCCCCGGAGCCCGCGCTGCCGAGGGTGAACGAGGCGCTCGCGTTCTGTGCGTTGGCGAGCGGAGTGACCGCGGCGTCGGAATCCCCGCCGCTGGTCGACTTGAGGGTCTGCCCTGCGGCGGCTGCGGCGAACGCGCCAGCCGCGACGGCGGCGACCACGACCCGCCCGCGGAGGGCGGAGGAGGGCGGGGAGATGCGGTGCTGTCCCCGGACGCGAATGACTGCACCGTCCAGTGCGTCTTTCAGCGCCGGGGAAGGGGCTTGGCCGCCGGGGGAGCGGTGTGAAGCCAAGACAGGGCCTTCCATCGTCGGGGAGCCGGGCGGAAGAGAACTCGGGCGGGGGATCCCGTGAACGAACCTCGGGGGTGATTCGCTCAGCGTTCTGCTTCGTGACCTGACTGTAATGGGGACCGGAGGACAGTAACGAAGCGGCGCCTCAATGAGCAAGGCGCGACCGGGCTTTCGGCCGAACGAGTGGCACGCATCGAGCTTCTAGCTGTGGAAACTACCCAAAGTTAATTGGGAACTACTTCACTGTATGTGACCCGAGTCACATACCTTCGGATGGCCCAACGCCGCTGAGGCCCTCCCGGCGGCGTAGCGGACGAAATAACCGGCCGCCCGGGTGCGTTGAAGCAGTTTCACGCCGAGTCTTGTGATGCCGCTCACTCGCATCAGGCCCGCCGGACGCTCTTCGACGGTTTCGCCTCGCGACGCTCCGCGCCCACTCTCCGGCGACGGATCTTTCCCGCCCCGAGCCGTCTGGACCGCAGGTCGACACCGGGTCCGTCTGCTTCCCCGATTGCGCCAGGACCCTGCCTGGTCAGCCCCTTGTTTCCGAAACAACGCCCGGCAGCTTCGGCTTGGCTGGATTCGGCCGGTTACCTGCCCTCCCCGGCAGGCCCCGGCCACCCCGTCCCTGGCCGGGCGGATCGTCCCCACGATCTGCCAGTGCCTGTCGCCGATCCCTCCGCGACTCAGCCGGTGCCTGCCCCCGGCAGGCCCTGGCCGTCTCCGTCCCTGTCAGGCCCTCCCCGGCCTGACAGGGACGGAGATCGCGGCTCCCCTCCGCGATGCGGCCGTTCACCTGCCCTCCCCGGCAGGTCTCGGCCATCTCCACCTCGGTCCCGGCAAGTCGTCCCCACGACCTGCTGGCACCCACCGCGGCCTCCCCGCCGCGGCCTGGTCGGGCGCCTGCCACGAACAGGCATCCGACCTCGTCCATCGCCCCCGCGATGTGTCCCCGTGCTTCATCCCGTGCCGGAGTGACGCCCCGAACGCCACTCCCTTACGCGACTTCCCCGAAGTTTTTCCTCGACGCTCCCTCCGGCCCTTCGGTCCTCTGCCGTCGAGACCTCCGGCCCGCGCCCCTCTTACGCGGATCGGAGGATTTTTTCTTCGCATCTGTCAGACGCGCGGGGACGGCCGGAGGTTCATCCGGCGCCGAATTCACCTGGAAGTGCGTTCCGGCCTGGTCGAGGCGGCCCTGCCGTCCGCCTGCCGGGACCGGTCCTTGCTAGCGTCGCGAGCGATGACTCCGCCGACCCCAGAGCCTCCCGACGGCGACTCCGCCCCGGACACCCCGGGCCGTCCCGCCGGATCCCGGCGTCCCAGCCTCGCCGAGCGCAAGGCCGCCGCCCGCGCCCGAGCCCGACGCGACGCCGGTCGCGCGAAATCGGACCCAGCCGACAGTCCCGCCGACTCATCCCGCCGGGCCGGAGCGGCTTCTGTTGGAGGCTCGCCCGACCGTGGCGAGCCGCAGCCGGCGGAGAGCTCAGCCGACTCGTCCCGCGGGGCTGAGGCAATCGCGGAAAGTTCAGCTGCCCCGTCCGGCGGCGGCGAGTCCGCGACGAAAGACCCGGCCACTCAGTCCGGCCGAGGAGACGCGGCAGCCTCACGACCGCGCGACAAGGCCGCACCGGCAGGCGTGTCCAGCCGCCAAGACGCCGATGCTGACCCGACCGAGCGGAGGTCGGCGCCCCGCACCATCCCAAGCCGCCGAGGCACAAGCCGAGACTCGAACCGAGACTCGAGCAGAGGCGAGAACCCGCCCCTCCTGGACCTCACCGACCAGGCCCCCTCCCCAAGGCTCCGCGCCGCCACCGCGCTCCTCGGTCTCGGCGCCCTGGCCCTCGCCGCCGGAGCCGTCGTCCCGGTCTCGCCCGACGCCGGACCGGGCTACCTCTCCTGGCCGCTTCTCGTCATCCTCGCCGTAGTCCCGGCCGGGATCGCGTTCGCGGCGGCTCGCAGCGGGCGGCACGGGCTGGCCGCCGGTCTCGTCACCGGCCTCGCCGCTCTCGCGCCGGGGCGGTTGATTCTCGATCTTCAGTTCCTCGTCAACGGCTCCAAGACCATCCGTCCCGAGCTGTATCTCCCAGACCGCCTGCTCGACCGCAGCGGCGTGGGCATCGGGTTCTGGCTGCTGATTGCCGGGCACCTACTGACGCTCGTCGCCGGGATCATGGCCGCGCAGGTCGTTCGTGAGCGCAATGAGATCGCCGGAGGGGACGACAAACGCCGTTGGCGGTTGATCATTCCGCTGCTCGCCGTAGTCGCCGCGGTCGGATTGCTGATGACTCCGGTCCTCTCCGACGATCCGTTTCTCCTTGCGCGGTCAGCGTTTGAGGGCCCGGGGCTGGCCCTCGCCGGTTACCTTCTCCTCGCCGGTGCGCTGCCGGTCGCCGCGGTGCTCGGGGTTTTCGCCGGGTCCGACGGTGTCGCCCGCGGGACGCTCGGCGGGATCGTCGCGGCGGTGCTGGCCGTCGCGGTGCCGACGTTCGTCGCCGGGCTGGCCGTGTCGGGGCTCGAAGTTTCGACGGGCGCGTATCTCGCCGTCGTGCCGATGGTGCTGGTCCTCGTCCTCACTCCACTTGCGACACCGCAGCAGACGCAAACCGAACGCACCGATCTGGCCGGCGAGGCCCGCGTTCCGGGGCTCACGATCTGGCGCGCGCTCACCGCGTTGCTCGCCTTGCTGACCGGAATCGCGGCGGCGATCGGCGCATCAGCCCCGCAACTCGGCAACAGCACGGACAGCCCGGCCCGCCTGCAACTGCTGATCGCGGCGATTCTTGTCGTGCTGCCAACACCTTTCCTTCTCGCAAGCCGTACCGCGCCGTTCGCACGCGGGGTGCTCGCGGTGTTGTGGGCTGGCGTCGTTCTCGCGGGAACTGCGGTGCTCAGCACCGCCATCACCGCTTCCGAGGCGACGGGGCTCGGCGGGCTCGGCGGCGCGATCAGTTACCACCTCGGCGCGGGAGCCGTTTTCACCGCGATCGCACTCGGTCTCGCCGGGCTTACCGGATTGGCCGCGGTGGTGACCGGCGTCGTGGAACGCGACGACACCGGTACCGAAGGGCCGCGATCCCGAGTTCTGATTCCGGCCGGAATCACCGCTGTGCTGGCGATCGCGACGTTCGGCACGCCGGTGTTCACCGCGCGGGATTACGCGGCACCCGGTCTCTGGTCCGATTTCGACACTCCGTCGTGGGGATTGCTTGCCGCAGTGCTCGTCGTTCTCGGGACGCTCGGGTTGAGCGTGCGTTCGCGGCCCGGCGCCGCAGCGGCGGGACTGACCGGAGCGGCGGTGCTCCTTGCCTTGCATGTCGCCGAGATTCCGCTGGTCAGTTCCCTGTTCTCCACCGCGAAGCCGGGCGCGGGTTTCTGGCTTGGGCTCGCCGCGACAGCAGCGGCAGTGGTCGCCGCCGCAACCGCGGCTGCCGGTGCGAAGAAGTGAGTCCGCGGCGCGTCGTCCTCGTGGAGTTGGCTGAAGAAACCGCGGCGATTCCCTTGGCGCGAATGCTGCGCGACGCCGGTCTCGAAGTCGTCCACGTTGGACACCTCGACACGACGGAAAAGATCGTGCGGACAACCGAACAGGAGGATCCAGACATTCTGGGCCTCCTCGGCGGTCCGATACCCGAGGGCCTCGCCGAAGCGCTCCCCGGCGCGAACGTCGTCGAGCTGGGCGAGGAAAGCCCCGAAAAGGCCGCCGAAATGCTTGTCGGTGGGCGGTCTCACACCCTCGGCACACCCTCTGACCGCGCACGGTGACCGACTTCACCAGGTGCGGCGTCCCCTGCGTCTGCGCTGGTCGCTAACCTCGACTGGTCCGACAGCGCGGTCCGGAAAACGGACCACCACAGTGGCGTGTCGTCAGGAGACTGGAGTAGTGGACCTCTACGAGTACCAGGCGAGGGATCTCTTCGCCGCCCACGGAGTACCGGTTCTGCCGGGCGCCGTGGCAAGCACCCCGGAAGAAGCCAAGGCCGCCGCGGAGCAGATCGGCACCCAGGTCGTCGTCAAGGCGCAGGTGAAGGTCGGCGGCCGGGGCAAGGCGGGCGGCGTCAAGCTGGCCCAGACGCCCGACGAGGCGAAGGAGAAGGCGGAAGCCATCCTCGGCCTCGACATCAAGGGCCACATCACGCACCGCGTGCTGGTGGCGGAAGCATCGGACATCGCGTCCGAGTACTACTTCTCCTTCCTTCTCGACCGCGCCAACCGCACTTTCCTCGCGATGGCGTCGTCCGAGGGCGGCATGGAGATCGAGCAGCTCGCGGTCGAGCGCCCGGACGCGCTCGCCAAGATCCCGGTCGACGCGATCAAGGGCGTCGACAAGGCGACGGCGCTCGAGATCCTGAAGGCCGGCAACTTCCCGGCCGACATCATCGACGAGGCCGCCGACGTCGTGGTGAAGCTGTGGGAGACCTTCGTCTCCGAGGACGCCACCCTGGTCGAGGTCAACCCGCTGGTCCGCGACCCGCAGGACAAGATCATCGCCCTCGACGGCAAGGTCACCCTCGACGAGAACGCCGCCTTCCGCCACCCGGCGCACGAGGAGCTCGTCGACAAGCAGGCCGAGAACCCGCTCGAGGCGAAGGCCAAGGCCAAGAACCTCAACTACGTCAAGCTCGAGGGCGAAGTCGGGATCATCGGCAACGGCGCGGGCCTCGTGATGTCCACTTTGGACGTCGTGGCGTACGCGGGCGAGAAGCACGGCGGCGTGAAGCCCGCCAACTTCCTCGACATCGGCGGCGGCGCGTCGGCCGAGGTCATGGCGGCCGGGCTGGACGTCATCCTCAACGACACCGACGTCAAGAGCGTGTTCGTGAACGTCTTCGGCGGCATCACCGCGTGCGACGCGGTCGCGAACGGCATCGTCGAGGCGCTGAAGATCCTGGGCGACGAGGCCACCAAGCCGCTGGTCGTCCGCCTGGACGGCAACAACGTCGTCGAGGGTCGCCAGATCCTGGCCGACGCGAACCACCCGCTGGTCACCGTGGTGGACACAATGGACAACGCGGCCGACAAGGCTGCCGAGCTCGCCGCGGCAGGTGCGTGAGATGTCGATCCTGATCAACGAGAACAGCAAGGTCATCGTCCAGGGGCTCACCGGCTCCGAGGGCATGAAGCACGCGACCAAGATGCTGAAGTCCGGCACCAACATCGTGGGCGGCGTCAACGCCCGCAAGGCGGGCCAGACGGTCACCATCGAGGGCAAGGACCTCACCGTGTTCGGCACGGTCGAGGAGGCCATCAAGGAGACCGGCGCCGACGTGTCGGTCATCTTCGTGCCGCCGAAGTTCGCCAAGGACGCGGTCATCGAGGCGATTGACGCCGAGATCCCGCTGGCCGTCGTCATCACCGAGGGCATCCCGGTGCACGACTCGGCCTACTTCTGGGCGCACGCGGTCGCGACCGGCAACAAGACCCGGATCATCGGGCCGAACTGCCCCGGCGTGATCAGCCCCGGCAAGTCGAACGCGGGCATCATCCCGTCCGACATCTCCGCCGCCGGCGGCATCGGTCTCGTGTCGAAGTCGGGCACGCTGACCTACCAGATGATGTACGAGCTGCGCGACATCGGTTTCTCGACCGCTGTCGGCATCGGCGGCGACCCGGTCATCGGCACCACCCACATCGACGCCCTCGAGGCGTTCGAGAAGGACGCCGACACCAAGGTCATCGTGATGATCGGCGAGATCGGCGGCGACGCCGAGGAGCGCGCTGCGGCTTACATCAAGGAGAACGTGACCAAGCCGGTCGTCGGCTACGTCGCGGGCTTCACCGCCCCTGAGGGCAAGACGATGGGCCACGCGGGCGCGATCGTCTCCGGTTCGTCGGGCACCGCCGCGGCGAAGAAGGAGGCCCTCGAGGCCGCCGGCGTCAAGGTCGGCAAGACCCCGAGCGAGACCGCGGTTCTCGCTCGCGAGCTGTACAACAGCCTCGGCTGACCAGCAGCGACTCCAACGGCGGAGGCCGGGCACCGACACGGTGCCCGGCCTTCGTCGTTTCCGCCCGCAACCGATCCGGCGCTCGGTGCGTCCAACCTCGCGGACGCCAAGGGCGGATGCGCTAGCGTGCAGTCACTCGTGAGCGGGGGACGCCGCCGGCGCGCCCGGGCGCCGCAGGATCTCGAACCGCCGGTCGATGAGACAGGAGACCTTCCGATGACCTTCCCCAGTGGCGGGCCCGGCTACCCCCAGCAGGGCCAGCCGTCCCAGGGACCGCCCCCGTCGGGCGGGTTCCCGCAGCAGCCCCAGCCGCAGCAGGGCCCGCCTGCCTCGGGCGCCGGAACGCCGCCGAACCTTCCGCTGCTGCTGTCCCTCGGCGTGGCCGGGCTCGGGCTGGTGCAGTACTTCCTCGGCTTCGCCGCCGAGGCGGGCACGGCCGGGCAGGCCATTCTGTTCCTGCTCGTCGGCGGTCTGCTGTCGGCGATGAACCTGCTGCCCAAGGGCCCGAAGACGCTGCCGTTCGCCGCGCTGTTCAGCGTGCTCGGCGGGCTGGGCGCGCTCGACTCCGTCATCTCCGGGCGTTCGTCTGCCATCGTGATCGTGGTGCTGATCCTCGGTCTCCTGCAGATGGCCGCGGCGGTCGCCGTGCTGCTGTTCGAGTACGGCGTGCTCAAGCCGCCGACGGCGCAGCCGGCCGCCCCGGCGTACCAGCAGCCCTACGGCCAGCCGGGCCAGTACCAGCCGACTCAGTACCAGCCGGCTCCCGGCCAGCAGTCGCCCCAGCAGGCTCCGGGACAGCAGCCGCCTTCCCCGCAGCAGCCGCCCGCCACGCCGCCTCCGGGCGGACAGGCCACGACGTACGCGCCGCAGCAGGGCCAGTTCTTCCAGCCGCCTGCCGACCAGAACAAACCGGGCACGCCGCCCGGAGGTTTCGGACAGCAAGGCTGATACCCCTTCGCGCCACCCACCCGCTGTGACTCTCCGTGTCACAGCGGGTGTTTTTATTGCCCTCGTGCCACGACCGGGTGGGCGTTGGATTCGCCACGTCCGCCGGGCGGCGTGCCTCACCCGGACGGCCGAGCGCGGATGTCATGGTCGGGAACATGCAGGTGCTCACCAGTCCCGGACGCCCCGCGGGCGACGAGCCGGTGGGCGACTCCCTTGACCAGGATGTCCCGCAGGCACCCCGGTCGCGGGTGTTGCTCGTCGCGGCGCTCGGCCCGCTCGTCACCGGCTACGCGGCGGTCGCCACCCTGCTCGCGCTCGTCACGCTGACTGCCCAGCACGCGGTCTTCTCCTTCGGCGGTGTGCTGCTGTCGGCGGGACCCGGCTGGCTGGCCGCCTATCAGGTCGAACTCGGGATCGGCGGTCATCCGCTCGGGATGCTGCCGCTGCTGCCGACCGTTGGCGTGGTGCTGCTGGTCGCGCGGGCGGCGGCCAAGGCGGTGCGACAGCTGCGCTGCGCCCGGCTGCGGCACACAGTCCCGTTGATCGCCACGATTTCCGGTGCGCACCTGGTGTTCGGCGTGCTGATTTCGCTGCTGTCGATCGGCGAACCGGTACGGGCCAACTTCTGGCTCGCCGCAGTGGTGCCCGCCGTGATCTCCGGACTCGCGGCTACCGGCGGGGTGCTTCGGCGGTTCGGGATGCCGCAGGTGCTCGCCGATCGGCTCGACCCGCTGGCCCTTCGCGGTTTGCGGGCAGGTCTGCTCGGGCTGTTCGCGCTGCTGGCGGCGGGCGCTCTGACGCTGACCGCCGCCACGGCGCTGTCCGCGCGCACGGTGTCCAGCCTGTTCGAGCCGTCGTTCGGCGGCAGCTTCGGACTGTTCCTGCTTTCCGTGTTGTACCTGCCGAACGCCGTGGTCGCGGCGATGTCGTTCGTGAGCGGGCCGGGATTCAGCATCGGGACCCTCGACGTGCACCTCATCGGCTACCGCGGCGGTTCCGTCCCCGGGGTTCCGCTGCTCGGCGGCATTCCCGAGCACGCCGCGTCGTGGTGGCCGGTGCTGCTGGTGCTGCCGCTGGCGGTCGGGGTGCTGGTCGGCTGGTCGGTCCGCGCGGTGGACGAGGACCCGGCGGCGCGGCTGCGGGTCGTGGTCGTCGCGGGCGCGGTCGTCGGGTTCGGCTGCGTGCTGCTGGGCACGCTCGCCGGCGGACGGCTCGGCGACGGTCCGTTCGATCCGGTCAGCGTGCCGGTCGGGGTGGCGTCGATCGTGGCGTTCTGCTGGATCGTGATTCCGGCGGGGTTCGTGGCGTTCTTCGCGGGGGCGCACTCTCCGATGCAGCCGGTCGGCTCGCTTGAGGTGGAGGACGAGGAGCCGGAATCCGAGTCCGAGTCCGAGTCGGATGAGGCTGAGGCTGAGGACGGCGAGCCGGAGGAGTCCGAGTCCGATGAGGACGTCGCGGACGAGGAATCCGAAGACGCCGAAGCGGACTCGGACCTGGCCGAAGACTCCCCGGACGACGAGGACTTCGACGCCGAGGCCGACGCCGAACTGGGCCTCGACCTGCCGGAGGACGAGCCGGAAACCGAGGCCGCCGCGACCGAGGACAACGCTGAAGACGAGCCCGAAGCCCCCGCCGAAGAGCCGGACGCTGTGACCGAGTCCACCGAGGACTCCGGCGACGCGAAGCCCGCCGAGGACGACCGTTAGGGTTGGGGCGACCTGGTGAAGCGCCGTGCGCCCGAGGCGTACCGCCGTGCAAGGAGCCCGTTCTGGCCAGCCGCTTGGAACTGCCCACTCCGGTGAAGATCGTCGTGCTCGCGTCCGGTTCCGGCACGCTGCTGCAGGCTGTGCTCGACGCGGTCGGACAGCCCGGGTTCCCGGCCTCCGTCGCGGCCGTCGGCGCGGATCGCACCGGCATCGAGGCGCTCACGCGGGCGGAGCGGGCCGACGTGCCGTCGTTCACCGTCCGTGTCGCCGACCATCCGGACCGGGCCGCGTGGGACCGCGCGCTCGCCGAGGCCGTCGCGGCTTACCGGCCCGACCTTGTGGTGTCCGCGGGCTTCATGAAGATCCTCGGGCCGGAGTTCCTGTCGCGGTTCGCGGGCCGCGTGATCAACACCCATCCCGCGCTGCTGCCGTCGTTCCCCGGGATGCACGCGGTCGCCGACGCGCTGGCCGCGGGCGTGCGCGTCACCGGATCGACGGTGCATTTCGTCGACGCCGGGGTGGACACCGGCCCGGTCATCGCCCAGGAGGCGGTGCCGGTGGAGACCGACGACACCGAAGACGTCCTGCACGAGCGGATCAAAGCCGTGGAACGCAGGCTGCTGGTTGAAACGATCGAGCGACTCGGCCGTGGTGGGTGCACCGTGGACGGACGAAAGGTGAGGTTTTCGTGAGCACAGCACAGGGGCGGCGCCCGGTCCGGCGCGCGCTGATCGGCGTCTCGGACAAGGCCGGCCTGCTCGAGCTCGCGACCGGCCTGCACGCGGCCGGCGTGGAGATCGTGTCGACCGGCGGCACGGCGAAGGTCATCGCGAACGCCGGGGTCCCGGTCACGCCGGTCGAGCAGGTCACCGGGTTCCCGGAGTCGTTTGACGGCCGGGTCAAGACGCTGCACCCGCGCGTGCACGCCGGACTGCTCGCCGACCAGGGCAACGACGACCACGTCGCGCAGCTCAAGCAGCTCGACATCGCGGCGTTCGACCTGCTCGTGGTGAACCTGTACCCGTTCCAGGCGACCGTCGCGTCCGGCGCGAGTCCCGAGGACTGCGTCGAGAACATCGACATCGGCGGTCCCGCGATGGTGCGCGCGGCCGCGAAGAACCACGGCAGCGTCGCTGTCGTCGTGGACCCGGCGCGGTACGCGTGGGTGCTCGAGCAGGTCTCTGCGGGCGGCTTCGAACTCTCGGACCGCAAGCGGCTTGCTGCGCAGGCGTACGCGCACACGGCTGCGTACGACACGGCTGTCGCTTCGTGGTTCGCCAACGCGTACGCGCCTTCGGACGACAGCGGCTTCCCGGACTTCCTCGGCGCGACGTGGGACCGTGCGGACGTACTGCGCTACGGCGAGAACCCGCACCAGAAGGCGGCGCTGTACCGCAGCGCGCAGCCGGGCCTCGCGCACGCGGAGCAGCTTCACGGCAAGGCGATGTCGTACAACAACTACGTCGACACTGACGCCGCGCGCCGAGCCGCCTTCGACTTCTCCGAGCCTGCTGTCGCGATCATCAAGCACGCCAACCCGTGCGGGATCGCTGTCGGCGCGGACATCGCCGAAGCGCACCGCAAGGCGCACGCCTGCGACCCGGTGTCCGCGTACGGCGGCGTGATCGCCACGAACCGCCCGGTGAGCGTCGCGGCGGCGGAGCAGATCGCCGAGGTCTTCACTGAGGTCGTGCTCGCCCCCGACTTCGAGCCGGAAGCGCTGGAGATCTTGCAGCGCAAGAAGAACGTGCGGCTGCTGAAGCTGCCCGCGATCGAGAACGCGGCCCCGGTGGAGTTCCGGCCGATCTCCGGCGGCGTGCTCGTGCAGACCGCCGACGCGATCGACGCCCCCGGCGACAACCCGGCGAACTGGGAGCTGGCCACCGGCTCGCCCGCCGACGAGCAGACCCTGGCGGACCTGGAATTCGCGTGGCGGGCCCTGCGCGCGGTGAAGTCCAACGCGATCCTGCTGGCGCACGAGCAGGCGACCGTCGGCGTCGGCATGGGCCAGGTCAACCGCGTCGACTCGTCGCGGCTGGCGGTCTCGCGGGCGGGCGACCGGGCGAAGGGCTCGGTCGGCGCGTCGGACGCGTTCTTCCCGTTCCCGGACGGGCTCGAGGTGCTGATCGAGGCAGGCGTGCGCGCCGTCGTGCAGCCCGGCGGGTCCATTCGCGACGCCGAGGTGATCGCCGCCGCCGAGGCCGCCGGGATCACGCTGTACCTCACCGGAACGCGGCACTTCGCGCACTGATTTTGTTGCTGGCCGGCCGGGACTCATCGAGTCCCGGCCGGTTTGTCATCCCTCGCGCAAGATCGCGTAGACGACTTCGTCGCGGTAGCCGCCGTCACGCCAGGTGACCTGGCACAGCAGGCCTTCGCGATGGAATCCGGTCTTTTCGAGCACCTGCTGCCCGTCGAGGTCCTCGCTGTCGACGAAGGCTTCGAGCCGATGCGCGCGGGTGTGCTGGAAGAGCTGGTCGACGAGCAGCCGGTACGCCTTGTCAGTGCCGTGTCCGCGATAGTCCGGCAGCAACGCGACGCCGACCCGGAAGCACCCGCCGACCGGCCCGCCTCGATCGGCCGCCTCCCAGGTAGCCATCCCGGCGACGGCCGAGTCGACGGTCACCGCGACCGCGCTTGAAGCCGGGCTGAGGAACCCGTCCTCAGCGAAGCGGCGTCGTGCCCGCGGCCCGGTGAAACTCGTCCACTGGAAGGCCGCGGCGGCGTCCGGGTCCGTGGAGAACCGGTCGAGCACCGGCAGGTCAGCTTCGGCGAAACCCCGCAGGGCGATGTGTCCTGTCTTCATCAGGGTTCCCAGTGTAAAGAGCCGTTTTCCTGGTGTCCGGTGATCTTTCGGGTTCTTTCTCCGTGCTCGCTTGACAGTCGGGGAGTGGGCGAGTGAGACTGAACTGTGTCGAACGAGTGTTCGATCCTGTTCGGCGCAACGATGTGTATTTGGATGTGATTGTTGGGTGACCGTGCGGATTCCGCACGGATGAGGATGCGGAACCGCCTTCCCCGCGGTGCGCCGACGTCCGTCCCGGGCTTGGTTTGACGACCTCGCTTCCGGGGCCGGTCGTCGGCTGATCTTGGCGGAGGGAGGAAGCCGGTGACGACCGGAGTGGCTTCGGGGGCTGCTTCTTCGGAGCTCGCCTTTTCGGGGGCTGCTTCGGAGATCGCGGGAGTTGCAGAGGCCGCGGGGGCCTTTGAGGGGACTGCCGCGGACGGTCCGGTCGCGGCTGGCTTTTCTGGGGCGGGTGAGGCTTCGGCGACGGCCGAGGACCTGACCGTGCCGATGCTGCCTGCTGGCTCTGCTCCGGCCGATCTCCTTGGCATTGCGCGGATTCCAGCGAAGCCGAAGAAACCTGCCGGGTCGTCCGGGAAGAACTTCCCCGGCGCGGAAGCCGCGGCTTCCGCCCCCACGAGCGTGCCGGAGGCGCGGCTGGCACGCTCGTGGGAAGTATCGGTGCCGTGGTCGGCGATCGAAGCGTTCGCGAAGGAACGAACTCCGGTCGCCGCGATGTCCGCGGGTTCGCCGAGGGCGATGTTCTCGTTGGGGGAGAACGGATCTCGTGCTCGGCCGAGTTCTCTGGACGTGGCGTTCGAGCCATGGATGCCAGCCAACTTCGGCCGAACGGCAGAAGCCGGCTCGTCGACGGGGCTTCGTTCGCGGGCGCGGTCAGGCCCGTCAGCCGGATCCGGTCGTGAACTTCCCGCCCGGACTGCGGCGTCTGCTGACGCGCGCATGTCCAGCGGACCCGATTCACCGACTCCGCTCACCCCGCCGACTCGGCTGCACCCCGCAATCCCGCCTCATTCCGGTCCGAAAACTCCGTCCGAGGCTCCGCTTGCTCCTCCGACCCCGCTGCGCCCCGCAACTCCACCCGACCAGGCAACCCCGCCCCGCCCCGAAACTTCCGATTCGCCGGAACTCCGTCCCCCGACCCGGCTTCACCCCGCCGACTCGCCCGAGCCCACGCCTGATCCCGCTGACCCGGCGCACCCGCTGGCCAAACTGACCGCGCTCCCTGGCGTCAGCACTGCCAGCACCGTCGCGGCCGAGCGGGCTGCCCAGACCGACTGGGGACGCGCCGCCGGGCGGATGCTCCCCGTGGCTCCAGCCCTGGCGGATCTCCTCCCCGGGGCAGGGTTGCGACGCGGAAGCATCGTCGCGGTCCACCATTCCACCTCGTTGCTGTTCGCGTTGCTCGCGGAGGCGACCGTCGCCGGGGCATGGGCTGCGGTCGTCGGTGCTCCGTCGCTGGGGATTGCCGCGGCGGCCGAGCACGGGGTCGCCGTTTCGCGGCTCGCGTTGGTTCCTCGGCCGGGGGCCGAATACCAAGCCGTGATGGCCGCTTTGCTCGACGGCGTCGACCTCGTAGTCACCGAGCCTCGTTCAGTCCGGCCGGATGTCGCACGCAGGCTCGCGGCGCGGGCGAGGAATCGCGGGGCGGTGCTGCTTTCGTTGGGGCCCTGGCCTTCCGCCGACGTCGAACTGCACTGCACTCCCGGAGCCTGGACCGGGGTGCTTGAGCACGGTGCCGGTCACCTCCGTTCCCGCCCCGTCGAAGTGCATGCCCGCGGTCGCGGTGCGGCGGCTCGGCCTCGGTCGGCGTCGGTGTTTCTGCCCGGCCCGGACGGGCGGGTTTCCCGGGGCGAGAAGCGCGTCGCGGCGCAGGAAGAGGCAGTCGGGTGACCAAGACTGTCCACAAAGGACAAAAAGATCCACGCCGCCATCCAACGCGGATGCTGGTCCTGTGGTGCCCGGACTGGCCCGCGGTCGCTGCCGTCGCCGCGGCGGGGAGTGTGCTTACCCGGCCTGCGGCGGTATTCCATGCCAACCGGGTCGTCGCGTGCACTGCGGTCGCGCGGACGCGGAACATCCGGCGCGGGATGCGGCGGCGAGAAGCGGAATCCCAATGTCCGGACCTGGCGGTGTTCGGCGTAGACGACGCCCGGGACGCGCGGTTGTTCGAGAACGTCGCGTCGGCGGTGGAGGAACTGGTCGTCGGGCTGGAAGTGGTGCGGCCCGGGCTTCTCGCGGTTCCCGTCGCGGGTGCGGCCGGGTATTTCGGCGGTGAACCGCGGCTCGCGGAGAAACTGGTGGACCAGGTGGCCGCGGCGGCCGGGGTCGAATGTCAGGTCGGCGTGGCGGAAGGGTTGTTCGCGGCGACCCTCGCCGCGCGGCAGGGGGCGCTGGTCGAACCTGGGCGGACGGCCGAATTTCTCGCCCCGTTGCCGGTGCTCGAACTGGACCAGCCGGGTTCTGAGCGAGCGGATCTGGTCGGCCTGCTCGTCCGGCTCGGGTTGCGCACGCTCGGCGCCTTCGCCGAACTCGGCGAGCGGGACGTCGCCGCTCGGTTCGGGCGCACCGGGGTGCTCGCGCATCGGCTGGCCAGGGGGCTGTCCGACCGGCCGCCGTTGCGCCGCAGCCCGCCGCCGGAATTGTCGCTCGCCGAATCGTTCGATCCGGTGCTCGCCCGGGTGGATGTCGCCGCGTTCATGGCCAAAAAACTCGGCGCGCGGTTCCACGCCGCGCTCGCCGATCGCGGGCTCGCGTGCACTCGATTGGGTATATACGCGACCACCGAGAACGGCGAGCAGCTCGGTCGCGTCTGGCGTTGTGCGGAACCGCTTACGCCGCAAGGGGTCGCGGACCGGGTCCGGTGGCAGTTCGAGGGCTGGCTCAAGGCCGCGCCCGGCGAACGGCCCACGGCCGGGGTCGCGCGGTTGCGGCTCGAACCGGAAGAGACTGTCGAAGGGAGGTCATTGCAGCTGGGGCTGTGGCGGGGGAGCGATCCCGGAGCCGGTCCCGGCGAGGACGAGGAATTGGCCGCCGAACGGGCGGGCCGGGCGTTCGTGCGAGTCCAGGGCTTGCTCGGCCCGGAAGGAGTGGTCACGCCGCTGCTCGACGGCGGACGCGATCCGGCGAGCCGGGTCCGGCTCATTCCGTGGGGCGATCCGCGGGAACCCGTCGGACCGCCGGACGCCACGTGGCCTGCCCGGCTGCCCTCCCCGTCTCCGGCGACGGTGCTGGAACAACCGTTGCCAGTCCAGGTCATCGACGATCAGGGGCGGCCAGTCGGCCTCACCGCGCGCAAACGGCTGACCGCGCCGCCGCACGGACTTCGCGTCGCGGGCGGGCCGCCCCGGCCGATCACCGGATGGGCCGGTCCGTGGCCGGTCACGTCGGGCCGTCGTTCGACCGGGCCGCAGCGGGCCCGGCTGCAACTGTTGCTCGCGGCAGGGGAGAACGAGGCGCCGGAGGCGGTGCTCGTCCTCTGCTCCGGAACTGAAAATCCAGTGTGGACAGTGGAGGGAAGTTACGACTGACCGGTAAAGACCTGATCTTGCCCAGAAATCCTGTGGACACAACGAAAGGAAGCCGCAGATGATGGACCACGACCTGCCGACGCCCCGCGTACCGGTCGAACCGCCGTGCCCGTTCGACCCGGCGCTGCTCGTGCCGCTGATCCCGCAACCCCGTCGATCGCCTGAGAACCGGGTGGACTGACGATGGGCTGGAACAACCCGCCGGTCCCGTGGAAGGACCTCGCGCGGGCGCTGTCGGGCGGGATGCCGCCCGGCGACCACGGCGACAGTCCCGCGTGGGGCCGCAAACGCGAGGCGTATCGCCGCCCCGCCGACATCCCGCCGCCGCGAAGCGACCTGGAAGCCGGGCCGCGAGTGGCGTACGCCGAACTGCACTGCCACTCCAACTTCAGTTTCCTCGACGGCGCCAGCCACCCCGAGGAACTGGTGGAGGAGGCCGCGCGGCTGCGGCTCGACGCGATCGCGCTCACCGACCACGACGGCATGTACGGTGTGGTCCGCTTCGCCGAGGCGGCCAAAGAGCTAGGCGTCGCAACGGTATTCGGCACCGAGCTGAGCTTCGGGCTGTCCGGGCCGCAGAACGGCGTCGCCGACCCCGAAGGCGAACACCTCCTCCTGCTGGCCCGCGGCGACGACGGCTACCGCAGCCTGTGCCGCGCGATCACCGCCGGACAGTTGCGTGGCCACGAAGACGAAAAAGCGGAGCGTGCCGAAAAAGGCCGCCCGATCTACGATTTGCACGCGGTGGCGGAGGAAGTCGCGGGGAAATGCGCGGTGCTTACCGGCTGCCGCAAGGGATCCGTGCGATCGGCGCTGGTGCGCGAAGGCCCGGATGCCGCGCTCGCCGAGCTGCGTCGATTAGTCGACCTCTTCGGCCAAACCCAGGTATACGTCGAACTGATCGACCACGGCCAGCCGCTCGACAGCGTGCACAACGACCTGCTCGCCGAGATGGCCAGCGAACTCAAGCTGCCCACCGTCGCCACCACCGCCGCGCACTACGCCCGGCCGGAACGCGGCCGTCTAGCGGACGCGCTCGCCGCCATCCGCGCCCGGCGCGGCATCGACGACCTCGAAGGCTGGCTGCCCGGCGACGCCGCAGCGTTCTTGCGCTCCGGCAACGAAATGGCGGAAGTCTTCCAGCGGTACCCGGGCGCGGTGCAGCGGTCGGCGTTGCTGGGCATGGAATGCGCCTTCCCGCTTGAGCATCTCGCGCCGGAACTGCCGCCGTTCGACGTGCCGGCTGGCGAGACCGAGACCACGCACCTGCGAACCCTCGTCAAGGACGGCTTCAAAGAGCGCTACTCGGGCAAAGAGCACGAAGACAAGGCTTGGCAGCAGATCGAGCACGAGATGGCGGTGATCGAGAAACTCGAGTTCCCCGGGTACTTCCTGATCGTCTGGGACATCGTCCGGTTCTGCCGGGACAGCGGAATCCTGTGCCAGGGAAGAGGTTCCGCGGCCAACTCGGCGGTGTGCTACGCGCTCGGGATCACCAATGTCGATCCCATCGAGTACCACCTGCTCTTCGAACGGTTCCTCGCGCCCGACCGCGACGGATACCCGGACATCGACATCGACATCGAGTCCGACCGGCGCGAGGAAGCGATCCAGTACGTCTACGGCAAACACGGCAGGCTCAACGCCGCACAGGTCGCGAACGTGATCACCTACCGTGCCCGCTCGGCGATCCGCGACGCCGCCCGGGCGCTCGGCTACTCGCCCGGCCAGCAGGACGCGTGGAGCAAGCAGATCGACCGCTGGGGCGCCTTGCAACGCACGGAGAAGGACCACGACCACGACATCCCACGCGACGTCGTGCAACTCGCCTTCGCGCTCGAAGACTTCCCGCGGCACCTCGGCATCCACTCCGGCGGCATGGTGATGTGCCGGGAACCGGTGAGCCAGGTGTGCCCGGTCGAATGGGCGCGGATGGAGAACCGCAGCGTGCTGCAGTGGGAGAAGGAGGATTGCGCCGCGGCGGGGCTGGTGAAGTTCGACCTGCTCGGGCTCGGCATGCTCTCCGCGCTGCACTACATGCTCGATCTGGTCGAGGAATACAAGGGCGAGAGGATCGATCTCGCCGAGCTGAACCTCAACGACGAGAACATCTACGACATGCTTTGCCGCGCCGACGCGATCGGCGTGTTCCAGGTGGAGAGCCGGGCCCAGCTGGCGACCTTGCCGCGGTTGCGGCCGCGGGAGTTCTACGACCTGGCCGTGGAAGTCGCGCTGATCCGTCCCGGCCCGATCCAAGGCGGTTCGGTGCACCCGTACATCCGCCGCAAACAAGGACGCGAGAAGTGGGAGTACGACCATCCGCGGCTGAAGAACGCTCTGGAAAAGACGCTGGGGGTGCCGCTGTTCCAGGAGCAGATGATGCAGATCGCCCTGGACGTCGCGAGCTTCACCCCGGCCGAGGCCGACCAGTTGCGGCACGCGATGGGGTCGAAACGGTCGCAGCGGAAAATGGAACGGCTGCACAAGCGGTTCCTCGACGGGGCTATCGCCAACGAGGTGGACGCGGAGCTGGCGGAGAAGATCTTCCAGAAGCTCAAGGCATTCGCCAACTTCGGCTTCCCGGAAAGCCACGCGCTGAGCTTCGCGCATCTGGTGTTCGCGAGCGCGTACTTCAAGCACTACCACCCGGACGCGTTCTGCGCGGGTCTGCTGCGGGCGCAACCGATGGGGTTCTACTCGCCGCAGTCGCTGGTGGCGGACGCGCGCCGGCACGGCGTCACTACGCTCGGTCCGGACATCAACCTGAGCCTCCCGCACGCGACGCTGGAAGCGTTGCCGGGCAACGGAAAGCTTCACGCGGTGCGCGGCGGGCTCAGCACTGTCCGGATGATCGGCGAAACACTGGCAGAGGAGATCGTGGCGGAGCGGGGGGCGAACGGCCGGTACGAGAGCATGTCCGACCTCGGCTGGCGCGTCCAGCTGACCACGCCGCAGCTGGAGGCACTGGCCACCGCGGGTGCGTTCAGTGCGTTCGGCCCGGACCGGAGGCAGGCGTTGTGGTCCGCGGGCGCGGTCGCGCAGGACCGGCCGGAGAAACTGCCCGGCACCGGTGTCGGCGTGGACGCGCCGATGCTGCCCGGGATGGACGGGCTCGACCTCGCAGTCGCCGACGTGTGGGCCACCGGGATCTCGCCGGACAGCTACCCGACGGAGTTCATCCGCGACCGGCTCGACGCGCTCGGGGTGATCACCGCCGACCAGCTGCTGGGCCGGGACGACGGGGAACGAGTGCTCGTCGGGGGAGCGGTCACGCACCGCCAGCGTCCGGCGACCGCCGGTGGAGTCACGTTCCTGAACCTCGAGGACGAGACCGGCATGGTGAACGTGATCTGCACCCTCGGGCTGTGGCAACGGTTCCACCGGATCGCGCGGGGCAGTGCGGCGCTGCTGGTGCACGGCGTGCTCGAAAAAGCGGACGGCGTGGCGAGCGTGCGCGCACAGAAACTCGAGCAGCTGACGCTGCGTATTCCCACGAGATCGCGGGACTTCCGATGACCGGCGGGCAGTTCGTGGACACACGCCTTCCGACGGCTCGCAGCCACCCCTTCGACGAGGCGGCGCCGGGGCTGATGTCATCCTGTCGGGGTGACGGAGACTGGCGAGGACTACACCGAAGCGCGACTTTCCGGCCAGTGGTGGGAAAAACGCCAGTTCGTGGGTTGCGACTTCACCGAGGCGGACCTGCGCGACCTGCGTACTCGTGGTTGCACCTTCGACAACTGCGACTTCACCAAGGTCGACCTCGCCGGCTCGCGGCACGACGCGTCGGCGTTCCGCTCGTGCACGTTCGACCGCTCGGTGCTCGCCGACAGCCGCTGGTCGTCGTGCTCGCTGCTTGGTTCGTCCTTTGTGGACTGTCGATACACCGGGATCGCGCTGACCGAATGCGATCTGTCGCTGGCGTCGTTCGCACGCGGCCGGTTGCGGAAACTGGACCTGTCGGGTCTGCGGATGCGGGAAGTGAACCTCAACGAGACAGATCTGACGGATTCCGACCTGCGGGGCACGGATCTGTCCGGGTCCCGGATGATCGGCACGAAACTTCCCGGAGCCGACCTTCGTGGCGCGGTCGTCGACGCGAACGGGCTGGTGCAGGCGGATCTGCGCGGCGCGTACGTGGACGTCGAACTGGCGGTGTCGTTCGCCGCGGCCCATGGCTTGGTCGTCAAGTAGCCCGTTTCCGAGCATGGAAAAGGGGCGAAGCCCGCTGGCCCCGCCCCTTTTCCGCGTCCTCAGTCGATCGGCGGTTCGCCCGGGTCGAGTTCGATCAGGTCGCCCTCGGCGAGCAGCTCTTCGATGCTCGCCGGAAGCAGGTACGCCGACCCGCCGCCCGGCTGGTTGAACCACGGGATCGCCACCCCGGCAAGGGTTTCGAGCGGCCGCTGCACCCGGTACACGTGGTACGGCCGGTTCACCCACTCCGGCACCAGCGAACGCTCCTCGAACGGGGTGCCCGCCGCGTAGGTCAGGTTGCCGTTCGGGCCGCCGAAGCGGTCCAGTTCGCTGCCCGCGGGCAGTTCGCGCAGTTCCTTGCCGCGGAACAGGGTCAGCGGCGGTTCCCCGGACAGCGGCCCGATGGGCCACTGCCCGCTGCCGCCGGAGCCGTTGGCGCGCACCGGTTCCTCGCGCCGCACCGGCGGTTCCCGCCGCGGCGGCGGGCCGACCGGAGGTGCGACCTGGGTGGGCGGCGCGCTGACCGGCGAGGCGATCTGCGTCGGCGGGGCGCTGACCGGAGGAGCCACCTGGGTCGGCGGGCTCACCGGTGCCGCGATCTGCGTCGGCGGAGCGGGCGGCGGGGTCTGCCGGGCAGGCGGTTCGTCGTCGGCCAGCAGCTGATCGGCAGGCGTGAACGCGGTCTGCTCCTGCGGCGGCACGTTCTCGCGCGGCCGGACCGGGAACGAACCCGTCGCGACCTCCGGCGACAACGTCGCCACCACCGGCGGCTTCGGCAC
Source organism: Amycolatopsis halotolerans (assembly GCF_042647905.1). Classification (NCBI taxonomy): domain Bacteria; kingdom Bacillati; phylum Actinomycetota; class Actinomycetes; order Pseudonocardiales; family Pseudonocardiaceae; genus Amycolatopsis; species Amycolatopsis halotolerans. Next base: position 20,452 of record NZ_JBHRWI010000021.1, on the reverse strand, counting down.
GTCCGCGACTGGCTCGGCCTTCGCGGGGGCTTCCGGCGCGACGTACCCGTCGGGGTACAGCAGCACCTTGCCGAGCATGAACGCCGCGGCGTCCTCCGCGTCGCCGAACACCGCCGGGTTGATCAGCTCGCCGTCGTACCAGCCGACGCGCCAGCCTTCGCCCACCTGCTCGACGCTCCACCCGCGTTCGGTGGGGCCGCCGAGCCGGTACGCGGCCTCGGGCACGTTCAGCTCGTCGAGCTTCGCCTGCAGGTCGGCCAGCTCCGGTTCGGCCGGCTGCTCCCGCCGCGCGACCGGGGCCGGTTCCGCCTGCTCCCGTGCCGCGCGCCGCCCGCCGGACGGCGGGGGCACCGGCATCTCCAGCACCGGAAGCCCGCCGGGGATCTCGGACCCCGGCATGATCATCGCGGTCGGCGGACCCGAGTCGTACTCGGCCTCGCGCCGGTTGTCGTCCTCGTAACCACTGGAGTGCGTGAACAGTTCGGCACGCTGCTCGTCGTCGTCGCGGGACGGTTCGTTGCCGTGCGTGAAGAGCACCGGCTCGTCGTGCCCGGCGTCGACCGGCTGGTGGACGTCTGTCTGGTCCTCGTCGTCGTCCGGGTGCCCCGGGCCGGTGCCGTTGCGACCGGGGACGAGGTCGTGGTGGACGTCGGTGTGGTCCTCGTCGTCGTAGTGACCGTCGTGACCGTTGTCGTAGCGGTCGTACTGCGCGCCGTCGAAGTCCTGCTCGAACGGAGGCTCCGCAGGACGCTCCGGCACAGTGCCGTGGCGACCCTCGGCCTCCTTCTCGCGACCCCGACCGTGCGCGGCGGCCAGCCCGGCTGCGGCCAAGCCGCCAGCCGCGGCGATCCCGGCCGCAGCCGCGCCGACGTGACTGCCGTGTTCGTCCGCCGGTTCAGCCTGGCTGCCGGTCTCCGCGCCGCGCCGTCCGCCGTCCTCGGCGTTCAGCCGCACGTCTTCCCGACGGCTGTCGTCCGATTCGGCATCCGGCTGGGCCCGCCGACGGCCACCCTCCTGGCCGTTGTCCGCCGCCGCGCCGCGACGGCCCGTGTCCGGCTCGGCGGTGTGCCGGTTCGAGTCCGGTTCGTCAACGGAGCTGTCCGCGCCGATGAGCCCGTCGGCACCGATGAGGCCATTCGCGCCGACCAGCCCGTCCTCGGTACGCGGGGCAGCAGGCTGCTCGAACGCTCCGACGCCGGGGACGTTGCTCCCGTGCGCGTCGAGGCGCTCGTCGTACCCGTGGGCGTCGTCGTAGCCGGTTGCCGGGCCATCGGCGTGGTGCGCGGACTCGTCGTAACCCGCCTCGTCGTGCCCGTGCTGACCGGCGGCTTCGTCGTATCCGTGCGGCTCGGCGTACTGCTCGTGGGATGCGGCGTCCTCGTACCCGTGCTGGTCGGAGTAACCGCTCTCGTGGCCTTCGTAGCCGTGGTCGGCGTCGTATCCGCGGGCGTCCTGCGGTGCGGATTCGTCGTATTCGCCGTGGGACGCGGAGTCGCGGTAGCCGTCTTCGTGGCCGGACTCGTCGTAACCCTCGTCGTGCTGGCCGTAGCCCTCGGCGTGGTCCCGCTGGTCGTAACCTTCGCCGTGACCTTGCTGGTCGTACCCGGTGGCCTGACCATGCTGGTCGTAGGCGGAGCCGGGGTGATCCTGCTGGCTGTAGCCGTCGGCGTCGTGGTGGCCGGGCTGGTCGTAACCGGCAGCGTCGTGGGCTCGGTCGTCGTAGCCAGCCTCGCGCGGGTCGTGGGTGCCGTTCGCGTCGCGGGGGTCGGCCTGCTCGTCAGTTCCGCGCGAGCCGGCGAACCCAGCAGCTCCCGCTGCGCCGACGACGCCCGCCGCAGCGGCTGCGCCCAGCCCGTGCGACCCGCCGGGACTGTCCGGCCCGCCCTGGACCGGGGCGGACACTCGCGTGCCCTGCGGACCACTCGACGCTCCGGGGCCGTTCTGCGCGCCCGGGCCCTGCGGACCAGGCCGGTCGGAACCACGTGCGGCCGGCTCGAAGGAATCCTCCGAACCGCCACGCGCGCCGGGACCGCCGCGGTCGTCGTAGCCGGATTCATCCGCTGCGCCGGGCCTGCCGAATTCGTCGGCCGGATGGAAGCTGTCGGGGACGTCCGGTCGGCCAGCCGCGCCGGGCCTGCCGGACTCCGGGCCGCTGAACTCGTTGGCCGCGCCGAGGCCGTCGTGGCCGAAATCGTCCGGGCCGCTTGCCGCGTGGGGAGCATCGGCTGCTCCGGGCCTGCGGGAACCGGGGGCTCCGAACTCGTTCGCGGAGTCGTAGCCTTCGGGGCCGTCTGGCCGACCTGCGGTGCCGGGCCTGCGGGAGCCGGGATCTCCGAACTCGTTTGCCGGGTCGTAGCTTTCGGGGCCGTCTGGCCGACCTGCGGTGCTGGGCCTGCGGGAGCTGGGATCGCCGAATTCGTTTGCCGAGTCGTAGCTGCCGAAGTCGTCGGCTGGGTGGAAGTCGTCGGGCCTGCCGGGATTGCGGTTGTCGAAGTCGTCGGCCGGGCCGCGCCTCTCGGGGCCCGGGCCGCCGGGCCTGCCGGAGTCGGGGCTGCCGAAGTCGTCCGCCGGGTGGAAGTTGTCGGGGCTGCTGCCCTTTCCGCCAGCCGCGCCGAGTGCGGCTGCGCCCAGACCGGCGGCGCCGAGTCCGGCCGCGGCTGCGCCAATTCCGGCTGCGCCCGGGCCGCCGGAACCAGTGCTGCCAGGGCCGCCGGAGCCGGGGCCGTCAGCACCGGGGCCGCCGGAGCCAGGACCGTGCGAATCGAATCCGCCACCGGGGCCAGCGGGACCGCCAACGCCGTTCGGTCCGCCCGGTGCACCTGCACCGCCGGGGCCGCCAGCGTTAGTCGCACCACCCGGGCCACCAGGAGCTCCAGCGCCGCCAGGCCCACCCGGTCCGCCAGCGCCAGGTCCACCGGCCCCAGATCCGCCAGGACCGCCAGCGCCGGGCCCACCGGAGCCAGGACCGCCCGGCCCACCGGCCCCAGGTCCACCAGCGCCAGGCCCACCAACAGGACCACCCGGCGCGCCGGCCCCAGGAGCAGGCCGCTGCTGAGGGGTCTGGTTCCCGCGAGTCAGATAAGCCGCCGCACCCTGCAGGGTCAGCTCATCGACCTGCGGAAGCTGGAACCCGTTGGCCCGGATGTGCTCGATCAGGTCCGCTTCCGGCGAGACGCCGTACGTGCGGAGGTAGAAGTTCACCGCGGCCGGCCAGATCCAGTGGCCGTCGCTGTGGAAGGCGACCGGCACGGTCGCTTCGGGAGTCTGGGCGAGCCGGTCGATGTCGTAGCCGCGGTCCTGGACCACGAGCGGCGCGCGGTCCAGGTAGTCCAGCAGCCGGTCTTGCTCGTCGACGTCCAGGTCAGGACGGTTGATGACGGGGCGGCCGGCCGGGCCGATGGTGTCGAAGATCCGCGCGATGCGGAAGTGCGGGCCGGGCTGTTCCGGGCCGAGGCCGGACATCCGGCGGATCAGCCACTCGGGCACGTTCTCCTCGGTGCGCGGGAACATCCGCAGCTCGTCGGAGTACGCCTGGGGCGGCGGGGCGAGGTGCCAGCCTGGCTCGTCGCGGTTGTACTCGAGGTTGTAGCTGGAGGGGTGGTCCAGCTGGTATCGCGCGTTGAACCAGGTGCCCCGGCCGTCGCGGTACATGCCCGCGCGGAGTCTGCCGAAGAGGGTCGCGATGTCGTGCGTCGCGATCCATTCCTGGGCGGAGCCGTCTTCGAGCACGATCTCGCCGGTCAGCTCGTGGTACCTGCCGACGGCTCGGTACTCCGCGGAGACTTTGCGCCAGTCGCGCGGGGCGGCGCGCAGCAGGGCCAGTCCGATCTGCTTGACCAGAGTGTCCTGCTCCGTCGCGTTCAGCTGCGTCGTCGGTTGTGCCACAGAGAACATTTTGACTGTTCGCGCGCGCGAACGCACCCCGCATAGGGCATTTGCCACCCTAGGGCCGGTGGACGTGCCCGCTGACCTCGACGGACGCGATATGGCACGGGTCACACGCCAGGGTGGGTGATGCGGTGGAGCCTCTCCAGCTTAAGACCCGGGAAGGCTGATTCGACGGAAGACGCGCGGGCCGATCGGGTGGTGTCATGGGCACACAGAGTGCAGAGCCCACTCCTGACCGGCAGCCCGCGGCGGCTCTGCGACAATGGCCGCCGTGACGGCGAAGATTCTCGACGGCAAGGCCACGAAGAACGCCATTTTCGCAGAGCTGCGCCCGCGAGTGGCCGCGCTCGCGGAGCAGGGGATCACCCCTGGGCTGGGCACGGTGCTGGTCGGCGACGACCCCGGTTCCCACTCCTACGTGAAGATGAAGCACGCGGACAGCGCGAAGATCGGCGTCAACTCGATCCGCCGCGACCTGCCCGCGGATATCTCGCAGGAGAAGCTCGAAGCCGTCATCGACGAGCTGAACGCCGACCCGGCCTGCCACGGCTACCTCGTCCAGCTGCCGCTGCCGAAGCACCTTGACGCGAACCGCGTCCTGGAGCGCATCGATCCGGAGAAGGACGCCGACGGCCTCGCGCCGATCAGCCTCGGCCGGCTCGTGCTCGGCGAAGCGGGCGCGCTGCCGTGCACCCCGTACGGAATCATCGAGCTGCTCAAGCGGCACGGCGTCGAGCTGAACGGCGCGCAGGTCACTGTGGTCGGCCGCGGCATCACCGTCGGCCGCACGCTTGGCCTGCTGCTCACCCGCCGCAGCGAGAACTCCACTGTCACGCTTTGCCACACCGGCACCCGTGACCTCGCCGCCGAGGTGCGCCGCGCGGACATCGTGGTCGCCGCGGCGGGCGTGCCCGGGATCATCAAGCCGGACATGGTCAAACCCGGCGCGGCGGTGCTGGACGTCGGCGTTTCGCATGTGGACGGCAAGCTCACCGGCGACGTCGACCCGGCGGTCGCCGAGGTGGCCGGCTGGATCTCGCCGAACCCCGGCGGCGTCGGCCCGATGACGCGGGCGATGCTGGTCACCAACGTCGTCGAGGCCGCGGAACGCGCGGCCGCCCGCTGATGGCGATGACCGGTCAACGGCAGCGCGGCGATCGTCCCTGGCTCGTCCACGTGCCGTTCGCGGTGATCATGCTGCTGCTGGCCGTGGCCGTGGTGCGGGCTTTTCAGTACCACTGGCGCGAGGGGGCGGCGCTGGTCGGCGTCGCCCTGTTCGTGGCCGGTGTGCTGCGCGCGGTGCTGCCGGAGGAGCGCACCGGGCTGCTGGCGATTCGCGGCAAGGTCGTAGACATCCTCACCTACGGCGCGTTGTGCGCCGCGGTGCTCTACATCTCGCTGACGATCGTCGGCGGTCCGTTCGACGCCTCGTCCTGACGGGACTCGGTCAGGACGCGAGCGCGAGTTCCTTCTGGACCCGCGCCTCGCGCCGGTCCAGCAATCCGGACACCGCGGCGATCGACACCCCGAGCACGGCCAGCAGCGCGCCGACCCAGTTCGGGGCCAGCAGGCCGAGGCCGCCCGCGATGACCAGGCCGCCGAGGTACGCGCCGATCGAGTTGGCGATGTTGAACGCCGACTGGACGGCGGCCGAAACCAGCGACGGCGTGCCGCCCGCCTTCTCCATGATCCGCGCCTGCATCATCGGGCCGATCATGAAGCCCGCGACGCCCACGAAGAAGATCGTGATCGCCGCGCCGACCTTGCCCTGTGCGGTCACGGTGAAGATCGCGAGCACGGTGGCCAGCGAGAGCAGCGCGACGTACAGGCTCGGCATCAGCTTCTTGTCCGCGAGCCGTCCGCCCAGGTAGTTGCCGATCGTCATGCCGACGCCGGCGAGCGAGAGCAGCACCGTGACGTTGGCGGGCGAGTATCCGGCGACGTCGGTCAGCATCGGCGCGATGTAGGACATGCAGGCGAACACGCCGCCGAGGCCGAACATCACGATCGCCAGCGCCAGCCACACCTGCGGACGGCGGAACGCGCCGAGTTCGCCGCGGATCGACGGGTCGGCCGGGCGGCCCTGGTGCGGCACCAGTTTCGCGATGGCGGCGATGGCGAGCAGGCCGATCACCGCGACGACGCCGAACGTCGCGCGCCAGCCGACCTGCTGGCCGAGCAGGGTGCCGAGCGGGACGCCGATGACGTTCGCCAGCGTCAGGCCCATGAACATCATCGACACGGCCTTCGCGCGCTGGCCCGGCTGCGCGAGGCTGGACGCGACGACCGCGCCCGCCCCGAAGAACGCGCCGTGCGGCAGCCCGGCGAGGAACCGGAACGCGATGCCGAAGTCCTGGTTCGGCGAGAGCGCGAACAGCGCGTTGCCGACCGTGAACAGGCCCATCATCGCCAGCAGCATGGTTTTGCGCGGCAGCCGGACGGCCAGTGCGGTGAGCAGCGGGGCGCCGATCACCACGCCGAGCGCGTAGGCGGAGATGAAGTAGCCCGCGGACGGGATGTCGATGTGGAAGTCCGCGGCGGTCAGGGGCAGCACACCCATCATCACGAACTCGGTGGTACCGATGCCGAAGGCACCGACGGCGAGCGCGAGCAACGCGACGGGCACGGCTCTCCCTTCCTGGAGAAATCGTTTTCTCAGCGCCTGGGTCACAGGCTTCTGAAGCGCTTTAGAACGAGGGCAAAAAACTAGACAGCCCCGACGTCGTCGTGCTGTCTCGCTCTAGTTGAACCGATGGAGGGCGGCCTTGTCATCCCGGTATTCGGGTGAGGCCCGCCACGTAGCGCGACCGGTCAGCGCGGCGCGGCCAGCACGCCGTCGAGCAGGCCGGGGAACAGTGCGTCGAGATCGTTGCGGCGCAACGCGTTGTACCGGGTGGTGCCTTCCTGGCGGCCGACGATCACCCCGGCCTGGCGCAGCGTCGCGAGGTGATGGGTGAGTGTGGACTTGGTCACCGGCACCTCGAAACCGCTGCACGAGATCTCCGTTTCGGAGTTCGCCAGCTGCCGGACCATCGCCAGGCGGACCGGGTCGGCCAGCGCGCGGAGCACCGCTTCGACGGTGATCTCGTCGCGGTCCGGATAGGCGAGCGGCGGGAGCGGCACGGAAGCGGGCATGCGTCCATAGTACGACGGCTGTCGAAATTGTCGGTGCGGCCGTGTACGGTCGTCATCGAACTACGACGTTCGTCGAACTATCCGTTCAGGTCTCATTGGGGGGACATTCATGTCCAGCGTCTCGTCCTCGGCGGCGGCCCGGAACTCGGTGCTCGCGTTCGGGGCCTTCGGCGTCGGCACCAGCGGCTACATCGTGGCCGGGCTGCTGCCGGCGCTGACCTCCGAGCTGCACATCTCCGCGACGGCCGCGGCGCAGCTCGTCACCTCGTTCGCCATCGCGTACGCGGTGGGCTCGCCGTTGTTCGCCGCGGCCACCGGCCGGTGGGAACGGCGGACGCTGCTGGTCGCCGCGCTCGCGGTGGCCGCGGTCGGGAACATCTTCGCGGCCGTCGCGCCGGGGTACACCACATTGCTGATCGCGCGGGTCGTCACGGCGATCGGGGCCGCCGTCTACACCCCGGCCGCCACCGCCGTCGCCGCGGAATTGACCACGCCGGACCGTCGCGGCCGAGCCGTTTCGCTGGTGTTCGGGGGGCTCACCATCGCGCTGATCTTCGGCGTCCCGCTGGGCAGCGTGATCTCCCAGCAGTTCGGTTACGAGGGCGCGTTCCTGTTCGTCGGCATCCTCTCGGCACTCGGCGCGCTCGGGGTGCGGGTCGCGTTGCCGAAGGTCGCGCCGCCGCCCGCGGTCAGGCTCGCCGAGCGGTTCGCGGTCGCCCGGGACAAGCGGATCGTCGCGCTGCTCGTCACCACCACGCTCGCCTGCCTCGCCGCGTTCATGGTCTACACGCTGGTTTCGCCGGTTCTGGCCGCCACGGCAGGGGTTTCCGGCGGGACGGTCACGGTGCTGCTGTTCTGCTACGGCATCGGCGGCGCGATCGGCAACTTCGCCGGCGGCCGCGCGGCCGACCGGTGGGGCCCGCGCAAACCGCTGCTGATCATCCTCGCCGGATTCACCGCCGTGATGGTGCTGCTGCCGTTCACCGCGACGACCGTCGTCGGGGCCGGGATCACGTTGTTCGTGTGGGGCTTGGCGAACTGGTCGTTCAGCCCGCCGGTGCAGCATCGGCTCATCGAGCTGTCGCCGGGGCACGCCGGTCTCGCGCTGTCGCTCAACGCGTCGGCGATCTACCTGGGCGTCGGCCTGTCCGGGGTCGTCGGCGGCGCGGTGCTGACCTCGGCCGGGGCGACTGTCCTGCCGGAGATCGCCGCGATCCTCGCCGCCGCGGCCGCGCTGGTGGTCGTCTTCTTCTGGGGCACGAGGAAGCGGGTTGAGATCCGCGAGGAGGTCGCGGTCTGAGAAGCTGCCGGGCGTGGCGGAGGTACTGGAGACCGTGCTCGGGCACGGCGGAGAACTGGTGCTGCGGCGCGACGGCGCCGAGTTCGAGGTGATCGAAAACGGGATGTTCCTGATGGACACCCGAAACGGCGAGTCGGAACGGCTGCTCGTGACCGGAGCGGCCGACCGGCTCGCCTCCGGTGCGCGGGTGGTGATCGGCGGACTCGGGGTCGGGTTTTCGTTGCGCGCCGCGCTGGACCACTCCGCGGTCGGCTCCGTGGTCGTGGTGGAACGCGAACCGGCGGTGATCGCCTGGAACCGCACCGGCCCGCTGCGCGAGGTCCACGGCGGGGCCTTGGACGATCCGCGGGTGACCGTGGTCGAGGCGGATCTGCTGGAGTGGCTGCGCACGACCGGCGAGATGTTCGACGCGCTGTGCCTGGACATCGACAACGGTCCAGAGTGGACGGTCACCGAGGGGAATGCGTCGCTGTACTCGGCTTCCGGTCTGGAACGGTTGTCTCAGCTGCTGCGTCCGGGTGGAGTGCTGGCGGTGTGGAGCGCGGGCGCGGCACCGGGGTTCACGGCTCGACTGCGGGAGCGGTTCGCCGAGGTGGACGTGGCGGAGATTCCGGTGCCGCGCGGGGAACCGGACGTGGTCTGGTTCGCGCGGGGCTGAGTCAGTTCGCCTTGGCGGCGGCCTTCGCGGCCTTCTTGAACGCGCGCACCTCACCGAGCGTCTTGGCGTCCGTCACGTCCGCAATGGACCGACGAGATCCGCGATCTCCGTACGCGCCCGCGGCTTCGCGCCAACCCTTCGGGGCCACTCCGCGTTGTTTGCCCAGCAGCGCCAGGAAGATCTTCGCCTTCTGCTCGCCGAAACCGGGCAGTGCCTTGAGGCGCTTGAGCACCTCTTCGCCGTCCGGCTTGGGGCGGCCGTCGAGCCAGATGCCTTCGGTGCGGCCGTCGTAGTTCTCGATGATGTGCAGCGCCAGCGCGTGCACGCGGCGGGCCATCGAGCCGCCGTAGCGGTGGATCGCGGGCGGGACCACGCACATCTCGACGAAGGTGTCGACGTCCGTCGCGGCGATCTTGGCGAGGTCGAAGCCGTCCATCCGGTCGGCGATCTTCCGCGGGCCCGCGAAGGCGTGCTCCATCGGGTACTGCTGGTCCAGGAGCATGCCGGTGAGCAGGGCGAACGGGTCGTCGTTGAGCAGCTTGTCGGCCGCCGGGTCGCCGGTCAGGTGCAGTTCGCGCAGCATGGCGCCATCTTCGCACAAACCGCCCGGTCAGCCGCGTGCGAAGCGGGCCGGGGTGATGCCGAGGTAGCGGCGGAAGTGGCGGGTCAGGTGTGCCTGGTCGGTGAAGCCCGCGGTCGTGGCGACGGCTGCGGGCGGGGTGCCGTCGAGCAGGAGCCTTCGGGCGTGGTCGACGCGGCGGCCGGTGACGTACCGGTGCGGCGGCAGTCCGAAGCGGCGGCCGAAGGCACGGACCAGGTGGACCGGGTGCGCGCCTAGGACGGCGGACGCGTCGGCCAGCGTCAGCGAATCCGGCAGGCCTTCGTCGAGGAGGTCGCGCAGGTCGTCGGCCAGGCTGCGGTCGGGCGGTGTCCTGGTCGGGCGGCCGAGGTGCAGCCGGAGCCGCTGGGCGACCAGGGCGAGGCGGCTTTCGGCTTCCAGCGGTTCGGCGAGCGACTGGTGCAGCTGGTGGATTCTGGTGCGCAGCAACGGATCCGGCAGACTTGGCTGATCGACGGCGGCTCCGATCAGGTCTTCGCCGAGCACGTCGGCGTCGAGGTAAAGCACGCGTTTGCGGAAGCCTTGGCTCGTGGCGGCGCGGCCGTCGTGCGCGACGTTCGGCGGCAGCAGCGTGACGGCCGTGCCGAGTGCGCCGTGGTGGTGCCGGTCGAGGTCATAGCTGATCGCGCCGTCGTCGACGATCAGCAGCGTCCAGGTGTCGTGCGTGTGCGCGGGGTAGGCGTGATCGGTGAACCGGGCGTGGAACGCCTCGGCGATTCCGGGCACCGAAGGACGCCAAGCCGACACCGTCATGTTCAAAACGTACAAGACCCGCACGCGGCGCCGGGCCGATGCTGTCCCGCATGAACCGATTCGACACGAAGATCGCCGTGCTGCTGCGGGACGACCTGGCCTCGTGGCAACGGCTGAACGTCACGGCGTTCCTGGTGAGCGGCGTGGCCCACACGACGCCCGAACTGATCGGCGAGCCCTACCTCGACGCCGACGACACCGAGTACCTGCCGATGTTCCGCCAGCCGGTACTCGTGTTCGCGGGCACCGCCGAGACGCTCGCGCTGGCGCACAGCCGGGCGCTCACCCGGGGTCTGCGGTTCTCGATCTTCACCGACGAGCTGTTCCAGACCGGCAATGACGTCGACAATCGCGCCGCGGTGCGAGCGGTGCCGACGGAGAAGCTGGCGTTGGCCGGGATGGCCGTGCACGGGCCGAAGAACGCGGTGGACAAGATCCTCAAGGGCGCTCAGCTGCACGGCTGAACGGAGTTTTTTCGCCGCAGCGCAGGGAATCCTGCCAAGATCGCAAGCGACCCTAGGGGAGGGAAATCATGCGAAGAATCTTGGCTGCCGTCGCTGCGGCGGGCATCGCGTGCGGGACGGCATCGGCTGCGCACGCGGACCCGGGCGGTTTCAGCTACACCTCGGATGCTGGTGCTTACCCGTTCGAGGGCAGTGCTTCGTGGACTGCTGGCGAGGTCACGGCGTGGGAGTACGGCGACGCGGTGAAGGTGAACGCCGAGACTCCAGACGGCTGGGACTGGGCACGCCTCGAGCTCAGCGCGCCTGCCGGACAACAGTTGCACGAGGGCACCTACTCGGGTGCCAGCGTCCGAGAACCGAGTTCGCCGCAGGCCACGACGCCGAGCTTCATCGCGTTTCGCGGGACCCGCGCAGACCCCGGAGGTGCCTGCGCGGCCCCTGGCGCGACCGCCGACTTCGCCGTGACCCGCCTGGCTCGCGCGGCCGACGGAGCGGTGACCGACCTCGACGTCACCTTCGTCCTGCACTGCTCCGCCGCTGCTGCTACTCGCGGCGAAGCGCACTTCCACCGTTAGGCCTCCGCGAACACCGCGAAGACCTGCCGTACCCGGTCGTCCTGATCGAGCGTCACGTGCTGTGCCGTCGCCGAGCTGAATCCGGCGTCGGTGGCCAGCGCGGCGGCTTCGTCGAGGGTGCCCGGGACGCGCAGGTCCCGCGGGTAGACGTCGGCGAACTTGCCGGTCGGCTTGAAGCGTTCCGACGACACCATGCTGAACGCCAGCTTGCCGCCGGGACGCAGCACGCGCCGCCAGTCGGCCAGTGCGCGCGGTCCGAGGAAGTGCAGTGCCGAAGCGCAGACGACCGCGTCGGCCTCGCCGTCGCCGATCGGCAGCGGGACCGCGGAGCCGACGTGCCAGGAGATCCGGCCGTCCGGGTCGCGGTCGGCGGCCTTGGCCCGGGCGATCTCGATCATCGCGGGGGAGAGGTCGATGGCGAACACGGCGGTCGGTTCCAGTTGCCGGAGCGCCGCGTAGGCAGCCGCGCCGGTGCCTGCCGCGACGTCGATCAGCAGGGTGGGCTTGGGGGCCAGGCCGCCGATCAGCCGCTCGGCCACATACGGGTGGAAGGTGTCCTCGTCGTATCCCGCCGCGTCGGCGTCGAAAAGTGTGCTCACCTAGCCACCGTAGTGGGCTTGACCAGTGATTATCCGGGCAATCGGCGACGGCCGGCGAAACCGAGGTCGGCCCGGTGGTACCAGGTCAGCTCCCGGTCGCCCTCGAGCCAGCACAGCAGCACGTCGTCGCCGTCGAGCGAGGCCGGGAAGTCCACCAGCAGCGGGGCGAACCCCTTCAGCTCGGCCCCGGTCGCCTGGATCGCGGTCATCAGGTCGTCCAGCCGGGCCTGCGCGGCCTTCCATTCCGGCAGGCCGCCGAGGCTGGTGTCCCGCCCGCCCGGACGCAGGGACGCGGCGAGCTCGGCGGCGTCGGCGCGGACCCGGATCAGTTCGGCGAGAACGGGAAGCAGCCGGGCGAGTTCGGTGCGGGCCTCGGCTACGGTGAACAATCCCATCTGCAAATAGTCTCACCGGGCCCGCGCCGTCTTGCCGCTACCTGCGTCGCCGCCCGAGTTTCGCGGCCAGACCCGCGCCGACCAGCAGGAATCCCGCACCGAGCAGCGCGCCGGACACCAGCCAGCCGCCGAATCCGGCCGCCAGCTCGTCTCCCGGCAGCAGGCGCAGCAGGTCGATGCCAGTCCGCGGCGACACCAGCGTGGCGACCCCGGGCAGCACGCCCCAGACCACCCCGCCGACGACCGGCCCGGCCGACGACCACGCGCCGAGCAGGGCCACCCCGACGAGCAGCAGCGCGCCGATCACCATCAGCGTCGTGCCGAGGCCGTCGCCGTGTTCGCCGAAGGTCGCGGAGACCCGCGTCTGCTGGCGGTAGCCGCCGAAGGCCAGCACGCCGATCGCGATCGGCGTGAGCACGAGGCCGCACAGTCCGCTCAGCACGCGCGCGACGGCGCGGCTGGCGGGCTGGCTGACCATCGCCGGTTGGGCGGGGTAGGGCGCGGGGTACGACATGGTGTGGCCTCCCAGGCTGTGGTTACGCGATGGGATGCTCGCCGGGCCCGTCCGGTTCCCCTCGGCCGGGCGCCCGGATCGTGCCCGGTCGGAGAGCCGCGTCAAGGGTGGTAGAGACTTGATTCCGACCACTTCTGGAACCATCCAGCTCTGTTAAGCAGTACGCTTGTACCGCTATCGGAGAGCGAAGAAGCGAACGCGAAGATCCGCGGAAGGAGCACCGCTGCTCATGGCCAAGATCAAGGTCCAGGGCACCGTTGTCGAACTCGACGGCGACGAGATGACCCGCATCATTTGGCAGTTCATCAAGGACAAGCTGATCCACCCGTACCTGGACGTCAACCTGGACTACTACGACCTGGGCATCGAGGAGCGGGACCGCACCGACGACCAGATCACGGTCGACGCCGCCAACGCCATCAAGCAGCACGGCGTCGGCGTCAAGTGCGCCACGATCACGCCCGACGAGGCGCGCGTGGAGGAGTTCGGCCTCAAGAAGATGTGGGTGTCCCCGAACGGGACCATCCGCAACATCCTCGGCGGCGTGATCTTCCGCGAGCCGATCGTCATGCGCAACGTGCCGCGCCTGGTACCCGGCTGGACCAAGCCGATCATCATCGGCCGGCACGCGCACGGCGACCAGTACAAGGCCACCAACTTCAAGGTTCCCGGCCCGGGCACCCTGACGATGACCTACACCCCCGAAGACGGCTCCGAGCCGATGGAGTTCCAGGTCGCGAACTTCCCCGAGGGCGGCGGCGTCGCGATGGGGATGTACAACTACCGCAAGTCGATCGAGGACTTCGCGCGCGCGTCGCTGCAGTACGGCCTCGACCGCGAGTACCCGGTCTACCTGTCGACCAAGAACACGATCCTCAAGGCCTACGACGGCATGTTCAAGGACGTGTTCCAGGACATCTTCGAGGCCGAGTTCAAGGCCGACTTCGACGCCAAGGGCATCACCTACGAGCACCGGCTGATCGACGACATGGTCGCCGCGTCGCTCAAGTGGGAGGGCGGCTACGTCTGGGCCTGCAAGAACTACGACGGCGACGTCCAGTCCGACACCGTCGCGCAGGGCTTCGGTTCGCTCGGCCTGATGACCTCAGTGCTGCGCACGCCGGACGGCAAGACGGTCGAGGCCGAGGCCGCGCACGGCACGGTCACCCGGCACTACCGCCAGCACCAGCAGGGCAAGCCGACCTCCACCAACCCGATCGCCTCGATCTACGCGTGGACCCGGGGCCTCGAGCACCGCGGCAAGCTGGACGGCAACTCGGAGCTCATCGGCTTCGCGAACAAGCTGGAGCAGGTCGTCATCGACACCGTCGAAGGCGGCAAGATGACCAAGGACCTCGCGCTGCTGGTCGGCAAGGACCAGGAATGGCAGACGACCGAGGACTTCCTCGCGACGCTGGACGAGAACCTGGCCAAGAAGATCGCGCAGGGCTGATCTTTCTTTAGCCGTTAGGGAGAAGGGCACCTCGGAGGAGTCTTCCGAGGTGCCCTTCTCTTGTGTGTCACTCTTCGTGTTGTGTCGGTGACAGGATTGGCACCTCCGGGTGGAATGGGGTCGGGAACCTGTCCGGGCACGGCCGGACTGCCTACTCTGGACGAGGGGTTTTCGCGACTGAGGAGCGGCCGTGATTCTGGGTTTGCCCAAGAAGACACTGATTATTATCGGCGTCATCGCTGCGGTCGTGGTCATCTACGCGTTCGGCCAGAAAGGCCAGGCGGACGCGCAGGGATCCCCGACCGGCTGCAAGGTCTCGGTGACCGCCGACGTGCTCAACGCGCGGGAAACCGCCGCGGGTAACGGGAAAGTCATCGGGAAGTACTTGCGCGGCGCGGAATTCGACGCACAACCCGTGGTGCAGAACGGGTTCCGGAAGATCGCTGACGGCAAGTGGGTCGCGGACGGCTTCGTGACGCCGGTTCCTGGGGCCAAGTGCTGAGTCCGTTTCGGGCTGGTGCCCGGTTGCGGCGCTGATCGTCCTCTGTGCGGGCGCAGGTCCGCGCGGACTGCTTGCGGTGCTTGGGTTCGTGTGGTTGCTGGGTTCGATGCGTCGCGTGGTTCGCCTGGGATCGAGCGGTTGGCGGGGCCGGTGCCGGGCGTGCCCGGTGTGGTGTCTCGGCTCCGGTGATTGTTCGTCTCATGTGGTGGGACGGCTTCCGTTGTCCACGCGGGATTGCCGCCGATCGGCTGAGCCGATGCCCCCGTGCGGCTCGGAACTTTCGCGATTGCCGGATGCCTTTACGGCACCTGCGGCGGTTCGGTTTGCTCTTTGAACTGTTCGGTACCGCCGTGAAAACGTGCGGGGGCCGATCGCGATTTTTCTCCGGTGCGCGATTATGCGTGATTCAGCATGAGTCCTTCTTCCGCGGCGAGCACTTTCCCGGAGAACTCGGCGCGGGCTTCGGCCACCGAAACCGCTCGGTCGGAACCCGGCCAGAAATGCGTGAGTAGCAGCGTTCGGACATTCGCCGCAGTGGCGAGCCGGCCTGCTTCCGCGGCAGTCATCAGGTAGCGGGGGCCCTCAGGCGGCGCGCCTTGCAGGGTGGCTTCGCAGATGAGGACGTCGGCGTCGCGGGCCAGATCGGCCAGTTGCGGAGCGGGACCGGTGTCGCCTGTGTAGGCGAGGGTATAGCCGGATGTGGTGAGGCGGATTCCGTAATTCGGCACGTGGTGCGGCAGGAGCTCGGTCGTGAGCCGGAACGGGCCGAGATCGGTCTCTGGGCCGATGTCGTGGAGGTCGAAGTTCTCGTCGGGGGCCGGGCTGGGCTCCATCGCGGCGAGCCGGCGCACGGTGCCGGGAGTGCAGTGCATCGGGAGCTTGCGGTCGGTCGTGTAGTGGCGGGCCCGGCCGAGCGCGCTGACGTCCGCGAGGTGGTCGGGATGCTCGTGGGTCACGACGATCGCGTCGAGCCGGTCGGCGGGGACGTGCTGGAAGAGCTGTGCGGCGGCGCCGTAGCCGAGGTCGAGTGCGACGTGGAAATCCTCGTGGGACAGCAGGAATCCGGCGCAGGCGCGGCCGGGTTCCGGCCAGGCGCCACAGCTGCCGAGGACAGTCAGTCGGGGCATGGCGGTCATTCTGGACCTCGCCGGACCTGCCGTGCGCGGAAAATTGTCGGACCCGGCGGGTAGCGTGCGCGGGGTGCTGATCGTCTCCACTGTCAACGTCAATGGCCTCCGGGCCGCCGTCAAGAAGGGCTTCGTCGAGTGGCTGGCCGCCACCGAGGCGGATGTCGTCGCGTGTCAGGAAGTGCGGGCCGAGGCCGCGCAGCTGCCCGCGTCCGTCGTCGCGCCGGAGGGGTGGTTCGCCGCGCACGCGCCCTCGGTCGCGAAGGGACGCAACGGGGTCTCGCTGTACAGCCGCGTCGAGCCGGACGAGGTGCGGACCGGGTTCGGCGAGCCCGAGTTCGAGGACAGCGGGCGGTACCTGGAAATGCACCTGCCCGGCGTGGTGGTGGCGAGCCTGTACCTGCCGAGCGGCGACGTCGGCACGGAGCGCCAGGACGAGAAGGAGCGCTTCATGGCCGCGTTCCTGCCGTACCTGGTCGAACTGCGCGCGAAGTCGGCCGCGGAGGGCCGGGAGGTCGTCGTGGTGGGCGACTGGAACATCGCCTACGACACGGTCGACCTCAAGAACTGGCGCGGCAACCAGAAGAACTCCGGCTTCCTGCCCGAGGAGCGCGAGTGGATGGGCCGCGTCTACGAGGCGGGCTACACCGACGTCCAGCGCCGTCTCGACGCCGAGGGCCCCGGCCCGTACACGTGGTGGTCCTATCGGGGCAAGGCGTTCGACAACGACTCGGGCTGGCGCATCGACTGCCAGCTCGCGACCCCCGGTCTCGCGGAGAAGGTGACGTCCGTGGTGGTCGAACGGGCAGAGTCGTACGACCAGCGCTGGTCGGACCACGCGCCGGTCACCGCGAAGTACGACGTGCCGTTCCCGGGTTGAGCCTGGTTGTGGTGCTGGTGACTAGCTGGTGAATAGCCTGCTGAGGGTAGTTCGGGTTTGTTCTGCGGGGTGATTCTGTCCGGTTTCGCCGGGGTTGAGGACACTGTGCGTGGTTCCGCGAGCCGCGCACGGCGCTGACCACCGACGACGCCGAGACGCCAGGGGTGCCCATGGTTACTCCCCGAGTGGGCGCTAGCCTCGGCACCCGAGTTGATCAGATCCGACAGGTCTTGACACGCTCGGTAGTTTTCTGACCAGTAGCACGTCGAGAACTCATCCTTACGGGTGAGGCACTCACTCAGAACAGTCACCTCGCGGGAGGCACTCCGGTGCGCAACCCAGGCCGGTTCGTGACACGGTCCACGCTGGCGCTTGGCCGTCCGGTGCCGCGCGCGTCCGTCACCCCATCGGGGGTGCCCAGCGCGACGGCAAACAAACCGACTTCGATTCGCGACGCGGCACAGGACGGTCGCGGTGCTTTGGCGGCAGGCAGCAGGGCAGCGGCTTCGGGCCGTTCCTTGGCTGTTGCGGGCGGACGCGTCCTGGCGGTGCTGACGACGATCCTGGTCGCGGCCGTCGGAACGGGCGCGACAGCTTTCGCGGACGACGGTGTGGTCCGCGCGGAGACGACGTCGACCGGGTTCGGGATGCTCGGACCGGTCGGCCTGGTCGCGGTGGGCTTCGGCATCATCGGGATGGCGCTGGGCGTCGTCCGGCAGCGGCGCAAGGCCCGCGCGAAGACGATCGAGGCGGTGGCTGCCGCCGGTGCTCTCGACGAGGAGCCGACCCGGCCGCTCGAGCCGGCTCCGGCCGCGCTGCCCCTGCGGCAGTCCTAGTCGGCTGGCCGGTCCTCCGGCATCCCGGCAGCGGCGGTGAATTCCCCGCCAGAACCTTCTTATGGCCTGGTCGGCACCGAGTCGCCAGCAGTCCCAGCGAGCCGTGTTCGGTTCGCAGCGTGCCCGGGCCTGAATCTCCTGGCGGCGTTGAATCGTCGGCGGTCCCGACGAACCGCGCTCAGTTCGGGGACTGAGCCTTCCGGCGGCGCTGAATCGCCAAGCAGCGGCTCCTCCCCGGAAGTGAATCTTCGGGCGGAGCCGTCGAGGCGTCCCGGCTGCCCGTCCGCACTGCGAACCGCCGGGCCCGCGGCGCCGCCTCCCTCGCAGCCTGAAAGAATCTCGGCGTGTCCGACGAACAGAACGGGCGCCTGCGGGTGCTTTCCGGGATCCAGCCGACTGCCGACTCCTTCCACCTCGGCAATTACCTCGGCGCCCTGCGTCAGTGGGTGCGGCTGCAGGACACCCACGACACCTTCTACTGCGTCGTCGACCTGCACGCGATCACCGTCGAGCAGGACCCGAAGGTGCTGCTCGAGCGGACGCGGCGCTCGGCAGCCCAGCTGCTCGCGATCGGGGTCGACCCGGCGCGGAGCGCGCTGTTCGTGCAGAGCCACGTGCCCGAGCACGCTCAGCTGAGCTGGGTGCTCGAATGCCAGACCGGCTTCGGCGAGGCCGGGCGGATGACGCAGTTCAAGGACAAGGCCGCCAAACAGGGCAGCGACCACGCGAGCGTCGGCCTGTTCACCTACCCGGTGCTGATGGCCGCGGACATCCTGCTCTACCAGACCAACGCGGTGCCGGTCGGCGAGGACCAGCGGCAGCATCTCGAGCTGACCCGCAACCTCGCGCAGCGGTTCAACAGCCGGTTCGGCAAGACGTTCGTCATGCCGGAGCCGTTCATCGTCAAGGACACCGCGAAGATCTACGACCTGCAGGAACCGACGGCGAAGATGAGCAAGTCGGCGGCGACCGCCAACGGGCTCGTCGAGCTGCTCGAGGACCCGAAGCGCTCGGCGAAGAAGATCCGTTCCGCGGTCACCGACACCGGCCGCGAGGTCCGGTTCGACCGCGAGGAGAAGGCCGGCGTCTCGAACCTGCTCACGATCTACTCCGCGCTGACCGACCGCACCGTCGCCGACCTCGAAACCGCCTACGAGGGCAAGGGTTACGGCGATCTCAAGAAGGACCTCGCCGAGGTGCTCGTCGACTGGGTCACGCCGCTGCAGGAGAGCGTCCAGTCCTATTTGGACGATGTCGCCGAGCTGGACCGGATCCTCGCCGCGGGTGCGCGGCAGGCGCGCGAGGTCGCGTCGGCCACGCTCGCGTCGGTCTACGAGCGGATCGGGTTCCTGCCCGCGAGCTGATCGCGACCGGTAACCGCGCGGGCACGCTCGCGTTGCGGGGCCCGGTTGCCGTGGTTAGCGTTTTCCGGTGGCGAAAGAGACCGGTGACAAGGAAAAGCTGCTGCCCCGGCTGCGGCGGAAGTACCCGTGGCTGGATCACCTGATCCGCGCCAACGACTCCTTCAACGAAAACTACGGCAACCATTACGCGGCGGCGATCACCTACTTCAGCGTGCTGTCGGTGTTCCCGATCTTCATGGTGGCGTTCGCGATCGTCGGCATGGCGCTCGGGCACAACACCGCGGTGATCGACCAGATCACGCACGGGATCGACAGTTCGGTGCCGGAGGGGCTGCGCGGCCTGGTCAAGCAGATCACCGACGCCGCGCTGAAGTCCGGCAGCGGCATCGGGGTCTTCGGGCTGTTGCTGGCGCTCTACTCCGGCATCGGCTGGATGGCCAACCTCCGCGACGCGCTCACCGCGCAGTGGGGCCAGGAGAAGAAGACGGAACCGTTCGTCAGCAAGACGGTCAAGGACCTGCTGTCGCTGCTCGGGCTCGGGCTGGCGCTGGTCGTGTCGTTCGCGCTCACCGCGGCGGGCAGCGGTCTCGGCGAGCTGCTGCTGAAGCTGGTCGGGCTGGAAGGCCAGGGGTGGGCGAAGTTCCTGCTGCACCTCGCGACGATCGTGCTCAGCCTGATCGCCAACGCGCTGGTGTTCCTGTGGGTGATCGCGCGGCTGCCGCGGGAGCACGTCGCGCTGCGGAGCGCGGTCAAGGGCGCGCTCATCGCCGCGGTCGGATTCGTGGTCTTGCAGCAGGTCGCGACGGTCTACCTGGCGAGCGTCACGAAGTCCCCGTCGGCAGCGATCTTCGGGCCGGTGATCGGGTTGCTGGTGTTCGCGAACCTGGTGTCGCGGTTCCTGCTGCTGGTGACGGCGTGGACGGCGACCGCGCGGGAGAACCAGCGACGGGTGGTGCAGCCGCCCGCTCCGGTGTTGCTGGAGCCGCGGATAACGGTGCAGCACGGGCTGGGGCTCGGTTCGGTGGCCGGCGCGTTCAGCGCTGGTGCCCTGCTTGCCTGGCTAGGCCGCCGAAAAGGCTGAAAAGTACGTGAGGGGAACCCTGAGCTTGAGTTTTAAGGTCCGGGTGTCGGAGTGGGTGCCCGGTTGGTCATGGGTGAAGCCCTTGGTTGATCATTCTTCTTGCGACAGAAGGAAGATCACAACCAAGGGCTTCGATGAACAGTGTGCACCACGCCGGCGCGGCCACCGCGCTGGGGGATCTGTCCGAGTTCCGGCAGGAGTTCTACGGGTGCCTGACCGCGCGGGCGGACGCGTTGTTCGAGCTGGCCGACGCGGCGCTGTGCGCCGGCGGGCCGGTGGGCTCGCTGGTCGAGCTGTCGCTGGAGCCTG